>JBHLND010000174.1:0-6244 GCA_048937485.1 Promethearchaeota archaeon | reverse complement strand
CGAGAGAATCGGTTTCTCAATGACATCCCAGGTGATTTCTGTGTTTTCAAAGAATGTCGGAGCAACTACTGTTGAGTAATCTGCAAGTTCTCCTTGAACGCCAAGAGGCAGAAATCCAAGAAGTATCAGCACTGCAATTAGTCTACTTGATTTCAGCTATAATCTCCTCCTTCGACTAATAGTGAAGAGCAATGCAAGGAATGCCAGTGATGAGGAACCCACCAAGGCAAAGCTGCCTATCAAATCTAGAATAAGAGGCGTTTCGGATGTTTCTGGAGGTATGCGTTTCCATTCTATGCTATCTCCATCTTCAACCTGAAACAGATTTGCAGCAACTGGGGCAAGCTCTCCGTTTACCCAGAATTGCCACCAAAGTCCCTCTTCTTCGTTATTGGCAACTCCGGCAATTGAGGTTACAAAGATCAGGTTGTTTTGCCATTCCCCATCAATTTCAACTGCAGAAGCTGTTACCTCGTAGACTGTATTTCCGCTCAGATTGTTGAATGTCTGAATGGTGCTGTTTCCGTAGTCAATCGTGAGGGTCAGGTCGCTCCCCGAGAGAGTAAACTCTTGCAATTGCGTCCCCACGACATTCACTATGCCTGGAATGAAGCTGAGCAATAGGAACAGTAAAACAGCAAGGGACACCCGCTCAACTCGCATTTGCTTCACCGTAGGATAGGATAACCTATCCTATAACAACTGTGATATAAAGCTGCCGTGGACTCCAAGTAGAGAATGAAGGTCTGGAACACGTAAAATTGTGGATCGGGGGCATGAGAACTCTGCAAGGGGACCATCCCCTGCTTAAGGGGACCTTAAGAACGAACGAACGCGGTTGGACGCAAGTCGCTATCGCAGTTTGTTACATGGGAGGGGATGCCCAACCGATTGTCCACCTTACGTGTCCCAGTCTAGTATTTCCGAAAGATCCCCTGGGTCCTCAACTAGTAATGGCCGTCTACGCCTAATAAGTATTGTATGGATAGTAAGTACTCAATTTTGAGTAACGCTTTTGGACCGAAAGGACCTAATACAACCACAAATCAGCTTTGGAATAGAAGTCAAAGAAGGAGCATCATCATTTGGATCTTGGAGAAACACAGCCTGGCTGCCTTTTCGTACTTGAAGGCATTGATGGCTCCGGGAAGACAACAGTCTGTCTTGAGATAGAGGAGTCTCTGAAAAACCAAGGTTATGATGTTGTTCGGCTAAGAGAGCCCACGAGTGAGAGTGAATGGGGTCGGGAGATTCGAGAAAGGTCCCCTAGAGGAGAGCTAACGCCTGATGAGGAGTTGACTCTGTTCATTCAGGATAGGGCCTGGAATGCTGAAAATCGAATTCGTCCCGCATTGGCTGAGGGACGCATTGTCCTAATGGATCGTTATTTCTTCGCCACTGGAGCCTACCAAACAACAAGTACGGGGATATCTTGGGAGGAGATTCTGAGGCGCAATCGTGAGGGGATAAATGCTCCGGAACCTGACATTGTTTTCATTCTGGATGTGCCTGTGGATCTTGGATTAAAGAGAATTGGGGGCAGGGAGGAAGACCGAAATCAGCAGTTTGAGCAGCATGATCGGCTGCTTCGAGTGCGTCAAGCATACCTCGAGATGGTTGAGAGAGATTCCGGAAATTTGGTTCTCATCGATGCCTCTAGAGACCTAAACACAGTTTTTGGGGATGTGTTACAACATATCATAAGTCACATTAGGAGGAAGAATCAAGACTAGAGAGGCCTGAATTCATGCTCCAGACATCATTTTTCCTGTTTGGCGAACCGTCTAGTGACAAGGTTTTTTAGTACGACGGCGTGAGACGTAATGAAACAGGGCTGCCTCTAGTAGGGACCGGAGAGAGACAAAATGCCTGTCGCGATGCTCCTAATTGATTGGGATAGTAAAATCGGTGCTGTATTGAAAGCCAAGGTTCCATCCGATTTTGCTGATTACTATAGAGAAGATCTAAACACAGAGATTATGCGTATCTTCACATCCCATGCAATGGGTGATGCAACTGCGGGATTTTCATCCCTGAGTGTTCGCATCGGCGGTGAAGAATACAATGTGGCTTCCTACTACACTGGCATTGTACGTGAGGAAGAGCAATACTGTGTTTCATTATTGCTAACTCCTTCAGAAGATCCTAAAACTTACGAGGCTGCGATTACATCAATTGTATCTCCCTTGACTACTGCAGTCGTTGCTATGACTGATGCAGAACTCCAAACTGAGCTTGACAATACATATCGAAGAATTATCAGACTTGCCGGAATGACAGATGAATCGAGGCTAGCAAGGCTCTTCTCTGATGAGATCTCTCGAGCCGTATTTCCGAAACTCTGGAAGGGCGGCATCTCCAAGGAAGATCTTGAGGAATGGCTCAAGATGGTCACCGGCTTGCCAAGTGTCAGCGTAGATTCAGTCCTATCGCCATTCGAGGAACTAGGCCTTGTCAAGGCCGAATGGGTGGACGAGATTGGACGAACCTGTGTCTTTATGATAAAAGACCTAGAGGTATTCAGAGCGCCTCCGCTTCTAGCCATGGAGGCCGCCAGTTCAGTGCTAGATCCAGAGCTTGCGGCTGAATACAAGACAGAGGTTCTTGAATTTCTCACTGAATGGCAAAAGACTCCTGAGGATACTGTGTCGGTCGCCCAGATTCTCGCTGATCCTGACAGCTATGATGTACTAAGCGAGCTTCGGCGTCGTCCTGTTAATATCTCTGAGTTGGAGGCCACACTTGGAATTCCCCCCAAAGAGCTTAAAGATGCAGTCCAAAACCTCAAGAAATTCAGAGTTGTATCGGAGCGACGACGGAAAGGTGCCTCTGGTGAGTACGACAAATGGCTCTTCTTGCTGAATGATATTCGTGTAAGACTATTCTTCCCAGAATACTTCCTTCAGACTCTTGTCACAGATCTCGAGAAAACCCCTGATGATGTCCGGGCCTTGGAAATGGTCCATCACCATCTGCGCCTATTGCGAGACAACTTTCCACGCTAGCTCATAATCTGCTAGGACCATGCGGCATTTCTATTATCCAGTAGAAGATATCAATGGGCTTTTTTTGAAACGCGTCACGCTCTATGAATGGCCCATTCGGAATTTCGGGAACCAGAAATCTTCTTATGTCGCAGTTGCACAGCTTAGCTGCCTTCGACAAAGTTGAACGTGCAATTCCCCGTCAAAGAACTCGCATTCGCAACACACGGTCCCTAATTACGAGTTCTAGCATTGGACTTTCGGAACCTTGCTTCCGAGAGGATGAATCCCCTTGCAAACGATACTTGCGCATAACTGAATTCTGTTGTGCGTTCGACTTGGAGGCACGACGGATGCAGAGCGCCGCTTTGGCGGAACTCTGTATCCCAACTCGCTTTCCAAATCTGCCATTTCCGAATCTTTCAAGTGCTGTCAAGATTGATGCGGGTTAGAGCTGAATATGTTTTAAACTACTTAGAGTTAAACATGATATTGATGCCGCATCCTCCTTGAATTATCTGGTGAAGCTAGATTGATTATCGAAACCTATCTCGTACGTGTTTCCAATAGGGAGATACTTGCTACTGCACATTATTGGCCCATTGACATTGATGACGCAGAACTAGTTGAATACTTGACTACGCGAGACGAGATTAAATCTGCCTCGGGGGAAGAAATCGCAGAGATTCCGCTCATAATTGGGGATAATAAGTACCTAGCCAGGGATATCGCATCTGAATATGCCGTTGTGTTTGTTGCAGATACCAGTGAAGATGAGCGCTCGATGGATGATCGTCTTCGAGAAGCATCATCTGTCTTATCCAAGGAGGTCTTGCGGTCTGGAATAGAGGGCGTCATCAACCGCTTTGCCTCATTGATAGAATCATACGTCATAACCAAACTGAAAATCGCGTTAGTTGGTGAGGGTGGCGTTGGAAAAACAACGACCCTGCATCTTCTCTTAGGTGATACACCTCCGACCCAATATGTTCCCACTATTGCACTCAACCTTGAAACAGTCGAGAATATTAAGTTTGGTTCTTACTCGCTCGTGCTTTGGGACTTTGCAGGACAGGAACGCTTCAGGAAGCTATGGCGCTTCTATTTCCATGGAGCTGATGTGATTTTTTTGGTCTGTGACTCTTCTTTGAGGAATGTTATCATCAGCAAGGATATCCTTAAGCTCATACGTAGGGATGCTCCCAAAGTCCCTGTATTCGCAATTGCAAATAAGCAAGACAAACCCAATGTCATGAAGCCTGAAGTGATTCAGAAGATTCTTGGAATTGCCACGTATCCCATGGTTGCTATTGATAAGAGCCGCAGAGATGAAATGCTCGGTATTCTGATGAATGCGGCAGCCCATTATGTCGGAGTTGCCTTGCCGGATTTGCCAACGGATCAGCTCCTGCGTTTCACGGATGAAGCAACAGAAGATGCCATCGCTGAAGTCGAAGCAAGAGCACAAAGACTTGAAGCTGAAGCTGAGGCCGAGGAAGACTTTGACGCAATAGAAGTCATCGAGGAAGTCTTCGTTGACGAAGATGGCCAGATCATTGAGGATTTTGATGAATACGAGATTGTGGAAGAAGTTGTTGAAGAGGTTGACGACATTTTCGGGGACGTGGAACTTGAGGATGCCGAAGAAATCGAAGTAGTTGCGCCTCCTGACACCGTTAAAGAATCTGAACCTGAGCCCGAACCAGTAGAGGAGGCAGTTTTAGACGAGGTCGCAGCTCCAAATGACGTGGCTGCTGATGAGATTCCGGTTGGGGAACCAATCACCACATCCAGCGAACCTATCCAATTTGAGATTGGATGCGATGAAGTAGCCGAAGAAAGCACTATGGGAATTAATGTCGAATTCGAAGAGGTAAAAGCTCCCTCTGAATCTGGTGAGGCGATAACGGAAGCCACGCCCGTTGATGTTGGGGCATTTTCTCCTACTGATAATAATGGCACGAAAATGGCCATTGACCTCATTGTCGAAGCCCTTGAGGCAGATGAGGTTGTGTCTGCGGCTATCGAGGAAGTTTCAAGTGAAGAGCTAGGGACCGCTTTGGAGGCTTTCTCCAGTAACGAAGTTCTTCCGATTGAGGGTGAACCAGATGAGGGAAGCTATCTCGATGAAGAAACCAAGCGCGAACTAACGCAGGCCCTTGGAGAATTGGACGCGGTATTTGAAACGGGCGGGACTGAAGAAATTGAAGAATCTCCTAGCGACTTAGATATGGATACAATTCAAGAACTGGATGCAATACTTGACCGAAAGGCTAAGAGAAGCGAATCTGACTCAGCGTAGTACTACTGGATTCCCATTCATAAGTTTCTGGACCAAGACGCAAGACTGATTTGCCAGCATAGTGCTACGAAGAAGTGTCCGAATCAATCCATGCAGTGCGAGGTGGCTATTTGAAACTAAACGAGATTGAAGTTGGCAAGAATGTATCCGAGGTTGTGGTTCGTGTAGTATCCGTTGCACCCTCTCGCATAATACGTACAAAGAGCGGCCGAAAGACGCAGCTGACAGAAGTCCTTGTAGCTGATGAAACCGGAACTGTAGTTCTCAGTCTGTGGGGGTTCGGAGAAGGCTCGGCCCTCTCTGCAGGGATGGTGATTCGCATTCTTGATGGCTGGGCGAAAGAGTGGCAAGGCAAAGCGCAGCTCTCGCTTGGTCGATCTGGACGATTTGAGAAAATTGACGATGATGGGACAATACCCTCAATTACAGAGCTGAGATCGCTTGGTCCCACATTTAGTAATTCTGACTAAACCTGTTTTCAAGAAATGAAACGAGGATTGGTAATGGTTCTTGTGTACTTATCGGGTCCGATAATCATATCTGAAAACCGACGTGATGACTTCTACAAGGCTGTCATTAACTTCTTGGAGTTGTTCAACTTTGAGGTCTTTGCACCTCAATTCCTTCCGCATGCAGAGCCTTCTGAGATCTATCGAAGGGATGTAGAATCAGTCAGAAAGGCAGATTTCATTATCGCAGAAATCTCCAGCCCCTCTCACGGAGTTGGAATGGAAATCATGCTTGGGATTGAATTAGGGAAACCCCTGCTATTATTTCATCACAGAGCTGTGGATAAGATTTCCAAAATGGTCACAGGTGCTGACGGAATCGCCATCTTTGATTATCAAGAACCCGGGGAAGTAGTGGCTATACTACGGTCAATCAATCTGCATGAACTAGTGGTCCTTAGATGCTCTTCCTGCAGCTCACAGGTTGCAGCAATAGCTCAAGGTTCTCC
>JBHLND010000173.1:0-6249 GCA_048937485.1 Promethearchaeota archaeon | reverse complement strand
CAATCCATAGCAATCTGAATATGACTTCACGGCGAGCCTTGACGGTTTCTGCACCTGCGAATGTGTCAGGATGCTTTAACCCAAAATCTGTGCTGGCCAGCCTCACAAGTATGTCATACGCAGGCTTGAGAGTCGATGACTCGAGAGATTCGGGATAGTCAACGACCTTCTTCATAGCAGCCTGAACAGGTTTTGCTTCCACAATATCGTCTTGTGACATACCTTCTCGAATCTTATCCAGATGTGCTTTCCCCTGGAAGGGTTCGATGAATATCTCGTAGGCATCATCGGGGACGGGTTCACCAATTCGGTCTGAAACTAATTCTCTGGATATCTCACCAACACGGGCCTCTATCCAATCGCAGGGGTATCTTGAGCAGTAGGCACAATTGGGCACTCCATTATGAATGGCACATTTCCGAGCCAGACATCCTCGCACGAAGTTATGTACACCAACATCCTTTGCCAGCTTGTCATCAGGAGTTTGGCAACCCTGGCAGGGTTTCACTGCAGGTGCGTATCCCACATACTTCTTTGCAGAATCGCGATATGATTCCCATTCCCCAGCTCCAAGTCTAGCACGTTGATGACGACCCCACGGACATGTCCCACAATAATTCCCACATTTACCAATTGGCGTCTGCAAATGAAGACCTCCTCAGATACTCTACACATCACTTCTCAAAAGCTATTCGGAACTCGGTGAATCTTAGATTCGTCTAACTTTTATAGAGCTGTATCCAAGATATCTTGGCTGATAAAACATGATATTGCTTGAGAACATACTGCTTCATGGATCCATTGCTTTTGTACTGACTCTTGCATATCTTGTACCCATAATGCGATTCACAAGTCCTAGAATCTGGGGATTCAGTGACTATCCGAAAGAGGTGACTGATCACGTCGAACCCCAAACAGATAGAGAGCGTAAGATTGCAGGGTTGATGTTTTTGCCCTTCATGCTTCTTTTCATAGGAGTGCCTCTTATCTCAACAATGATCCTTGAAGCCTCCTACGGCGCCCCACTTCCTTTACTTGACGGATTTCTTAATGCATTCCTCGTTCTTATGTTTGGAAATGCAGCGGACCTCTTCATCTTGGATCTACTGATTGTGGGGACCATTACTCCATCATGGGTCATAATTCCTGGAACAGAACACATGAAAGATACAGGCTACAAGGACTTCAGGAAGATTCACGCGAAAGGACATGTTTACGGAACTATTGGCATGGCGGTTCTCAGTCTAATCATCGCGGCTGTGGTTGTATTCTTCTGATTCTTCAATGTGCATATCCAGCGAAAGCCAAGTTATTAAGTTGAAACCCGCTACCTATTAATTGGTTCTTGCAATGAGGGCGAATCTATCGGTGTTTCTTTCATTGGTGCTGATAGTTTCCTTCTTGTTTTCAACGCCCATGCAGGACAATGAATTATCATGGGAAATCAGTGTTGGAGATGAAACCCCCTATATTCTTGAGCGCAAATTCGTTAGTGATACGTTTGCGGAATATGTTGAGGAGTTCGCCGGTTTCCTCAATGAAGTAGAAGAAGGAGATACCATTCTGGCACGATGCACGTATTTAGAGCCGATTCCATCTCCGGTTAATCTAACGGAAGGTGTCCCTCAAGCTAATTTCACTCTGCTGAGAGAAAGCGATTCATATGTCCTCGTGGAGAATATGCAACTTCTAGCAGTCCCTGTGGGATTATGGGATCATGAATCCGAAGGGCTGAATTCCTCTTTTCCGGGTGATTTTGAGCTGGTTAACACTACAGAGCAATGGGGCTCAATCATCAGTGGCGACTTTTGGATTGGTGTAATCAATATCAACCTACATTTTGAAACAATCTACTACAAATCCAATGGCGCGTTGCTGAGGATGAAAATCAATGTGAAAATGCTAGGTTTCACTAGTGTTGATATTCTACTCACTCATATGGATGCATTCAACAATCCAAGTATACAGACCACAACAGAAGGTGGCCCGATGGTAGGCAGCTTGCTAATTATAGGAATCACCATGGTTAGTATTGCTGTCATAGCTTTCATTGGTTATCGAAAGACAAAGAGCTCCTAATACCACCGAGATTGGACATTTGAACAGGAGAAGTCTATTTTAGGGACGAGAGTATGATATAACCGATGCCTCGAAAGAAGAAGAAGCCTTCGCCAATGGTCAGAGTGTGCGGAGTAATTGTTGCATCTGTCTTCGTCATCGTTGCCGTTTGGTTTGGCCTGGTGGCTCAACAGATGGGTCAGGATTTGGTCATGTATGCAGCTTTCGGTATAGCCGCACTTTCCTTCATCCTGTGCCTTGGTATTGCCGCAGGGAAAGTAACACCAACAACATACATGGGGACTCTAGACTTCTAGTATTTCGAAAAAAAAGAAGAGGGCCACAAGCTGTGGCCCTAGAAATACCTGAGATTACTCTTCAATCCGAGAGTATGTAGTGGCAGCTACGACAAGAGTGATACTTGATTCCGAAACGAAGCTGCTAGTCCATGCTGGAAGTGGCGGAGCGTCTCCGTCAGCAAGCATGTCTTGCCATGCTTCATCAGTAAGACGATCATCCATGTCCCAAGTGAATTCATAGTATGAAAAGATGCCACCCCGTGTCAGGACAACTTGGCCATCGATAGGGGCTGCGACAAGAATCACCATAGGTCGACCAACAGCTTCCTCAAGAACGAGGCCATCATTGGGGTCAGTGTGGACATCTGCAATCACAGCCATATCGTCATCTGCATCCGATACAAGGAGATCATCTGTTGGCAATTGAACAATGCTTCCGAGAGTTTCCCCACTTCCTTCAATCAAGTAATAGTCTTCAGCAGTTAATGGAGTTCCTTCCATTTCCTTTATTGAGATGTCCCTAGGATCGAGAAGGAAATCGTGCAATCGGCTCAGCTTGCCTCCAATCATGTCAGAAAGCAGACTTCTTGAATCAAGACCATTTTGCATCATTAAACATAGGGAGGCAAGACGGGCATAAAGTTGAGGAACTGGCTCAACGTATCCTTTGACAGGTGGAGGCATTGCTGTAAGCTCAGCGGTGTATGACTGCTTCGCGTAAAGAATCGTGTCATGTCTAAGCTCAGCCCAGGATCCCAAAGCAGTTGATAGCTGCTTGTCGACCCATGCGGCACTCTGCATAAAGAATGGATATCCCTCACCAGGATCAGAAAGGAGCGGGAGTAGGGAGTACAGCCACAAGTAATAGAGATTCTGAGTCCACTCAGCCTCAGTCAGGTTGCCAATCTCATTCCATAGCTTTTGCATTTGAGAAACATAGTTTTCGTAGTGCTTCTGGTCATCAAGAAGTTCCCATGCCCTTTCGGAACCAAATGCCGCCATGACATCAAGGCCTTTGGGCATAAGACGAGGATTGAGCAGAGTACCTACATTATCATAGACCAACTGACCCAGTATGTAGCTATCGGGTATAAACCTCTGACCCATGAATCGAAGGCCTTGTGTTTGCACCAGAGTTAGAGTATCGGGTATTGGATGGCCGAGGATAAGAGGTGCTCTAAACTCTAGAGCGTTCTCAATGAATTCATCCAGCAGGGCATCATCATCAAGATCTGCCAAGTTTATTTCAGAGCCATAAATGATTGAGATCAACGATAGGTACTCGTCAGGAACTAAGTCATCAGCTGACCCAACAAAGAACGCCGTTGGCTCATAGATGACATCCCAGAGCTCGAGACCTGTTGCATCACCCGGTAGGGTTGATACATCCTCTGTCAAGGCGAGAGAGATTAGTATGGCCTGAGCAGTATTGTCCCTGCCCTTCTCATTCGGTAAGCCAATTTCACCTGGGTGTAGTCTGAATGAAACCCTTCCGTACCACATCATAGCCTGGAAGTAACGTTCCAAAAGCTCGCTTCGAGTGTAATGGCCTCTTGGTACAAACTGTGTGAAATCCTCCTTGTATCCCATAAACCATTCAGAAGTCATTTCAGAATGCGCGTCAATTAGGTCGAGAACATGGTTCACTTCAGTAGCAACATCTACAGGATACTCTGGTGGAAGCACGGTTGTGTTGTCTATGAGTTTCAGGGCTACAGAGAAGAACATGACATTCCTCAGCGCCGCATCTTTCCAGCGGCCAGCTGGAGCTGCTTCATATTGTGCAAAAGACGAATCCAGCATTGATTCCGTCAAATTTCCCAGAATATCCCAAAAGGAATAAACCTCTATCTCACGCAATGCAAGATCATAGAGAACGTGATACGCATGGAGGACTGCATCTGAGGATACAAAACTTGGGATGCGTTCTTCCTCATTCAAAACAAGGATCTCGTGAATCTGTTTCACCTCGCCTTGTGGGAACACTGCAAATCCGTTTTGGACAATCATTTGCTGGCTGTCAGCAGGCAACGTTGGGAATGAATTTATGTTGGCAATATTCGATAGTCCTTGATAGACTGAATACTGCGGAGCGTTTGGCGTGAAGTTCTCATCATATGGAATATAGTCAGCGAAATCATTTGCCACGATGTTTTGAATTGAATATGTGGGATCATTTGGATGATTTGCTGGGCCAACGGGGCCCCAAAAAGCGCCTCCTAGGAATCCGAGCGCTGTGACCATCCCTACAGCAAGAAGTGCAGAAATCACTCCGCCGGCCATAATCTTTTCCTTAACATCACTATCGATAGCTCTACTGATGACTGGAATCATAGTTCAGAACTGGTGTCAAAGATACTTAGTACCATGGAATAGAACACCCTGTTCACAAACTAGAACAGACCTCATGACGAAGCCAACGATACCTTTGGACTCTCAATTTGAGGAATAGCTATCACTTGCGAATTAGTCGTAGAGCTCCTTTTTCTGTTGGATGATGATGGCCACAATAAGGACAACGACACCGATTCCCACCATCATAAGTGTTTGAGTAGGGATTCCGAAGATTTCTGTGATTTGTGCAGGAACTGTGACTCTCACAATGACAGTATCCGTAGCGAAATTTCCAAAGATGTCAACCACACGTAGTGTGAGATTATGCGCCCCATAGCTGAGACCATCGACATTGATTGCCAAGGCGGATCCATTCCAATCCCCAAAGTCAAGCAATGTTCCATTTCTCCTTATCTCATAGAATCTCGGGATTATTGAAGATGAGTCCCAAGCCACCCTGTTTCCTAGTTCTCCAATTTCATATGACAGATCATCGGGAGAATTTATAGCTGGAGGAGAAAGGTCTGCTCCAACTGGATAGTGGTCAATCGAACTAGCACTGCCTGGAACTGAGTAAGTTCCCGTGCCGCTATAATCGGACCAGGCATTTCCAGTGTTAATGCCATCATCCCACAAGTTTGAAACGCCGTCGTCTAGGGCATTTCCAAGACCATTCCACCCAACAAGATTCCTATGTAGTAGATTCGCCGAGCTGTGTTCTGTGAAATGGAACCCATATTCTAAATTGTACATTGCTGCATTCCTAATTACAGTACAATTGAATGAGTCAGCTGTGCCAGCGAAGACAAACCCATCGACCTGATTGTTTCGAACAATGTTTAATGATATTAGCAAATTGCCTGCATTACCAAGGTAGATGCCATTATTGTCATTGTAGAATACTTCATTGTCAGAGATTTCGCCCGAATTGGTGTTGAAAACTTCAATCCCGTTGTCCGAATTATTGTTGGCTTTGTTTCCTGTCAATAGGCTATCTATTGACGACACTAGTCTGAAACCAGAGTCGGAATTATGATATGCGACATTGTCCTGCAATAGTGTAAGGGGACTGTTGCCAATATTGAAACCGATAGCTGAGTTGTAACGAGCAATATTGCTTTCTAATGTACATCCTTGCGCTCCACCTGAACTAAAGCCCCAAAGATTGTATTCTGCCGTATTGGATTCAAGTACGCAGAATTGAGATTCATTAAGAATGAATCCATCAAAATAGTTGCCCGAAGCCACATTCCTCGAGAAGGTACAGCTTGATGAGGACTCAATCCTGTAACCACGGTCTGTTTGATAACCAGCAGTGTTATTCAGGATTATTGATTCATCTGTCTGATAGATGTGAAATCCACTTATGGAATTAGTGTAGGCGTGATTGTAGCGAACAACGCAATCCGTAGAATAGCTTAGTGTGATTCCATCCTCGTTTCCGTGGACCTCGTTCCCAGTTACTTCACAGAGAGAGGATTCTAGAATGTAAATCCCCTGGCGCATACTTCCGCCAGCATCGTTATTCAGAAGTTCAATGCCTGATGAAAGCTCGACA
>JBHLND010000172.1:0-6270 GCA_048937485.1 Promethearchaeota archaeon | reverse complement strand
ACTCATTATGATTACTAGCGACTCGAAACCTGTATTCAGATTCAAGTCAAAAGCAACAACCCAGAGTGTAATTAGCAAGAGTGATTGGAAGAATCCAATGATTACGTAGGCCAGCACTTTGGCGGTAATGACCTCCAGTCTATTCGTGGGAGTTAGAAGCATCCTTCTTAGTGGAATATCGCCAACAATAGATTGCGCAGAAGTCATTGCAATCCCCAGATATGACGAAATCGCAACAATGAACGCCCCAAAGACCGCTGCAAGGTAGCTTCCCTCTGGTGTGAACTCGATTACCATTGATGGAAAGACCTCTGAACGTATCCAGAATTTCGACACCCGGAACATAATTACTGCCCCCTGTATCATCCCTTGAACAGAGGCTTGATCCAGAAGCGCAGTAGCATCAACGTGAACCTCAATATACGTAGGCAGATTCTCTGTCAAATTCGCTTCAAATCCATCTGGAATGACTACATATCCTAGAATTATCCCCTCATACAGGTCTTGAAACGCATCGTCTGTGTTGTTGTATATTATCAGGTGGTCCACCATTTGCTCCAAGTATGCAGTGAAGTTTTCTGAGAGGTCTTCTCCCTCGTATGTTCTTGTGGTATCAAAGTCAATAAGTCCAATACTGGTCCCAGAATCCTCCTCCACTGTAGCGTTGTTTCCAGAGCTTCCACCGCCAAAACCTCCTCCCCCTCCCAATGAGACGTCTCCCATATCACTCATATCAGTTACCCACCAAAGCATACCGATCAATGCGGCAGGAAGGAGGAAAATCAAGAAGAGGGCTACTTTGTCTTTGACTATCAACCGGAGTTCTTTTGCAACCATATTGGTAATTCGTCGTGATGGTTTTGCTAGCGCCTCCGCCATGGTCTTTCCCTCTTTCTGAATACAGGATAAACCCATTTTGGGAATATGTGCCTCTATCGACTTCTTCTTCATCGGACTGGAGATTGCTATTAAGGATTAGGTATCCATATTCTTTGGGCACATCGAATTGACTCCTACATGATACATTAATAGCCTAACCAGTGATTTTGGTTTCAGACATTCAGATATGGCTTTGGAGACGTATGATGTTGGATGCACAATTGGAATCACTGGTGGAAAGGTTCAGGAGAACTGCCACCAACAACAGGGTCCCTATCCCTGCTGAAAGTGATATTTCCAACAGAGATGAGATTCAACGTCTGCAGGCTGGACTTAACAAAGTGATTTACGGAAACGCAGAGCCTTGGATGATGCCAACTTGGGCTATTAGACACCTCTCTGCAAGCAGGAACCTACTTTCAGAGACTAATGCCTTGTCAAATGAGTGTCACCGAAATTGGGTTTGTATAGGAGGCGTTGGTTCTCATCAATTTGCAGTTGCCGATAGGAGCGGACTTGTAACTGCAAACCGTGAATGTGGCTCAATTGATTTCTGGCTGGAAGAAAAGGAGAATACTCTGTTCCCCTCCTTGTGTGATAGTGAAGGTCCCCGACTTGCTCTCCATAGCGCTGAAGATCAGCTCTACGAGTGGAAGACAATACTGGGAGCAGTGGAGTTTACCAGACATATCTACCACTCATCGAAAAATGGCAAAGAAGCGGTCTACAATGAGGTTCTAGTCAAGAACCATTCTCTTGAGGATGTGGAGTTTGTCTTTTACGTGGCACTGCGTCCAATGTCTGTACTTGGTGTGGAACCAATAGAACTGATTGAATCTGATTCTAGAGGTCGAAATACCTATGTCAATGACCTGCTGGCTCTGGCTACTGATATTGTGCCATCCAGTGTTATCATGAGCGCTTCTGATGATTCGAACCTGCTTAGCACGATAAGAGATGCCTTAGACCGACATGATACCGACATTGAATCTCCAAAAGGAATGGCCACTGCAATCCTGAAATACGTGGTGAAGCTCACTCCCGCTGGGTCCAAGCAATTCTTCTTTGTCAGCCCTATATCCAGAATCACAAAGGAGGACGAAATACAATTTCGTTTCAAGCCTGCTGTTCGAGATGAGTTTGTGGGAGCTTGGTTCGAATACAGCAGTACAACAACCAGCTTCGCTTTTCCAGAATCCATCCTTGACACTGCACTTCAACAGGCTAAATCGGTCCTTGCTATTCAAGCCAAAGCAAAGTTACAAAGCGGACTTGAATCAGTGATTTCTGCTGAATTCTATGAATGGCCTCTCATCATTGTTGCTGCTGCAAGATTCGGTTGTTTCAAACTAGCAAAGGAATTGCTTCTACCAATTTTGGAAAGGTGGCTGCCAACAGATGGCGAAATTGTCCTCCAAGCTGCTAGTCCCACTACTTGGTCTGCCATTCAATATGTCCTGCTCTCTCAAGATGAGGATTTTCTCATAACGATTAATCCTGAATTGGGTGGGGCATTCTCAATCCTTCAACAGTCAATTGAACAGCAAATCCAGCAATCAGAATCTCTTCCCGCAAGAGACGATGTAATCCCCACTTCTGAATATGCGGATTTGGATGCTAGCAATGACAAAGGCTTGATGGACTCAAGGGAGTATCCCCTAGTCGATGAGATCCTCACGGTGACTGCAGAAATGCGCAGTGATGTGGTGCCGGAAGAACATATTGAACCCTCTCCTAAAAGGGAGTGGACTCTTGCTGATCTAGTAGCAGCGCTATGGAATCTAGCAGCTCTGCGTGCCGGGATTTCCGCATTTCTGATGCAAGGAAACGACACAAAATCAGAAGTGTTTGAAAAACTAGCTTCCAGATATGTCCAGTTAATGGAAGAGGCCTCTGCCAATGTAGGTGAGTCCATTGCATCTGAATCCGAAAAGGGCTCACCAATAGCTACCCTACAACTGCTTAGCACAGTCGCTCTGCTTGGGAAAGAAGGTATCGACGAATCACTTCTGAGTTGGGCGCTAGAAACTGCAACACGTCAGATGCTCAAAAGAGGGATTGTTAAGCTTCCCGAGGCTGATGGTCGTTTCTCCAGTCATCTCTCACTTCGGCTTGCCCTGTATCATGTTTTAGGAAAACGAGAATACGAAACTTGGACTCTACTTAGAAGAGTCATTGAGTTGTTTTCAGAGTTTCACACACTTCCCGACTTTGTAGACCCAAAATCAGGGTCAGGGAGTTCCGGAGATGGAACCAGCCTCCTTGCAGCTGCTGATCTGCTTCTTCTACTTCGCGAAATGGTTGTGAATGAGAGAATTCCAGATCTAATCGTTCTTCCTGCTATCCCTGACGAGTGGTTCACTGCAACAGCTCCATTGGTAATCAAGAATCTTCCAATGACGACAGGGTTGGTTGATGTTGAAGTTGGTACATCAGCAAATCAGCACCAGATTGAAATCAAAATGACAGCATTGCCCAATGAAATCGAGATTCATGTGCCAACATACTTCTCATTGCCAATGGTAAAGCTCTTTGGCGGAGGGATTGTTTCCCGAGTAAGAGAGGACGGAATAGCTTTCATCAGAGCAGTTCCGATGTCCACTACGGTTGTTGCTACTTTTCACAGATAATGCCAGTTCGTTTATTACTTCCTACGGCTGACTGGAAATCATGTCGCCAGAACCAGAGGAACTGCTAGAAGAAGCTCTTTCGCTGCATCAATCATCAAAGTTTGACAAATGCATTAAAGCAGCAGAAAAAGCTCGGAAGAAGTTCCAGAAACATGGACAAATCGATAGGGCAACTGAGGCTCTTCGAGTAATGGCTGACTGCACGCTTAACGCTCGTGACATGAAGAAGGCCGAGAAGATCTATGATGAGTTATATCGTGAGGGCATTAAGATTGACAATTATTGGTATCAATCAGCGGCGAAATGGGGCCTGGGCCAGGTTGCATTAAGGCGACTTGACTACAAAACTGCCATAATCCTCTTGGAGGAAGGTCTGCATTTTGCCCGGAGAATTGCAGATGCTTGGTACACAGCCTGGAATGCGATGGGGCTTGCCAGTGCATATAGGGGTACTGGACGTCTAGATGAGGCAAAAGCAATCCTTGAAGAAGCAATTGTGGGGTTCAAACAGATCGAGCAAGCAAAATACGTTGAATGGGCCGAAAGAGCGCTTGCTGAAATTGGTGGAGAATTGACCACAAAGACACCTGAAGAATTGCAGCCTTATCTCTGTCCAATGTGTGGTAGTAGATTCAAAGAAAGTCAAGCCACGAGTCTTCAACAGGGCAAGCTCACAACTTGCGAATATTGTGGAACTGCAGTCGGCTAGGCTTTGCTCTTGGGATAAATGAGTTCCGGGTGATCATTGTCACGCCACTTCCAGAGCTCTACGAAACACCTGGGGTCCTTCTTTGATGGCCTGATTTTGAATCCCATGAATATGTGATTGCCATCAATGTATGTTCGCCCCTTTTCACTTGGAAATTTGCTCAAGTATTCATCTAGGGAATCCGGAAAGTGACGAGCAACTATAACAGCACGATTTGGAAAGTAAGGGACGAACTCCAATCTATCCTTTATCATGACCATGATTCCAAAATTATCTATGATATCTAGAAACTCCATGACGTCACCCTTCAAAGCTACACCATCCACTGCTCTAACAAATGTGTAACCTTCAGAATAGAGATCAGACAATCCATTTCTGAGATCCTCTGTCTTCTCATGAACAGTTGCCACGATGTCAAGAACACCTTGACTGCCGCTCCTCTTGTTGAAACTAGGCTTGATTGAAACCTCTCCGCCATACTGATTGTGGATGAATCGGGCAACCCTGCTCAGATATGGGTTCTTGACTTCTTTGAGATACTCATTTACAATCGCATTGAAATCATTGAACATGTCTGGCTGGGGATTCTTTGGGATGTCATATCTGTCCTCAAACTGCTCAGTCAGCTCGATTGCCAGAGAAACTGTACTCTGGAACTCGCGAGATTGTGGCTTAATCAGCGCAGTAATGAGGTCGCCCCGTTTTGCCATGAATATTATTTTCTCTTCAGTGGTGAATGAGGTGAGTCCTCCCAACTTCAATTGATTTGAAAAGTGCCTTACAGCTGCTATGAAACTCGTGAACATTGAGGGATCTATTCTCTCCTCCAGTTTTGAGAAAAGAGGAACTCCTGAATTTGCATCGAAAATCACCACGCCTTCAATATCTGAGAGGACATTCGATTGGGCATCTAGTCTTTTCTTTTCTGACGCAGAAGCTAGCCTCGACACCATCCGGGTCATACTCCATTGAAAGGCAGCGGCGCAATTTTTTCTCCAATATCGTGCAATAAAGCATTGTTACGGTGTATATCAGCAAATGTATTAATGGGGCTTCCTGGAAATGAATGCATCCGACCCATGAGGTAACGCGCTTGAGTGACATCGAGTCATCAGACATCCTAGTAATCGGTTCCGGCATTGCCGGTCTGTCATTTGCTTTGAAGATTCCGAAGACATTCAAGGTGACCGTGATTACAAAAGATCGCATTGTAGATACTGCAACAAGTCGAGCGCAAGGCGGAATCGCTGCAGTCATTTCGCTTGACGATTCGTTTGATTCCCACATAGAGGATACAATGCGAGTTGGTGCTGGTCTCTGTCATCGTGATGTCGTGGAAGCTTTCGTCAGGGCTGGACCGGATAGAATCAAGGACTTGATGGAGCTGGGAGTTGAGTTCTGCAAAGATGAGGAATGCGAAGATTTCGATCTTGGACTTGAAGGAGGGCATCACAACAGGCGAGTCTTGCATGTCAAGGACCATACTGGAAAGGATATTCAAGATGCACTTGTTCGCAATGTCAAGAAACAGAGCAATGTGGCTATCTATGAGCATCATATTGCAGTAAATCTCTTCGTGAGAAACAACCATGTTGCTGGTGCATATGTCCTTGACATACAAAGTGGGCAGGTAAAGCGATTCATTGCAAAGACTGTGGTACTAGCAACAGGGGGGGCAGGGCGTGTATTCCTCTACACAAGCAATCCTGATGGAGCTACTGGAGATGGGATAGCAATGGCGTACCGTGCAGGAGCCAGTGTCACAAACCTTGAATTCATACAATTTCATCCCACTCTTCTCTATCACCACAAAGAACGCTCATTCCTGATTTCCGAGGCACTCCGAGGAGAAGGAGCGATTCTGTTTGGAAAAGACGGCAAACGATTCATGGAGAAGTATCATCCAGATGCTGAACTTGCACCAAGAGATGTGGTTGCGCGAGCAATCGACGACGAGCTCAAGCGTACAGGTGCAGACCATGTCTATCTTGATATCTCTTTCAAGGATGCGGAGTTCATCAAAGACCGATTCCCCGCAATCTACGAAACTTG
>JBHLND010000171.1:0-6284 GCA_048937485.1 Promethearchaeota archaeon | reverse complement strand
CAATGAGCAAATTGGCACGTGCCCTTGGAATGGAAGATGCACCCCCCTCCGGGTATCGTCTTGCCAAGATTATGGCGACCTTGATGCCATCCTACGCAATGGCATTTGCCATCAGCACGACTTTCTGGCTAGTGTTTATCGCTGAAGAGCTTGGACATGGGGACTATGTAGTTGGATTGGCTCAGGCTGGAGTTCTTGTGGCAATCCAGCTTATTGTGCAAACAGTCCTGGACTATCCAACTGGCACACTTGGTGATAGATATGGACAGAGGTATGTAATAGCGTCAGCCCTGTGCTGCTATGCAGGGGCATTCTTTCTAACCTCATTAGTCAGCTCCACAAGTCCCTACTACCTCTATGTAGGGATTTTTGCCCTGATGGGTCTAGGAAGATCCCAGGAGAGTGGCGCTTGGGGTGCTTGGTTTGATACGAATTATCGCATTGCCATGCCACATGACAAGGATCGAAAGCAGTATGGAGTTTTCCAGGGAAAATTGGGGATGCTCTTTGGACTAGCCACGACATTGTCTTTGGTTCCTGGCGGAGTTCTGGCGTTAATATACGGCAGAGCGTGGGTGTTTCAGCTCCAAGCGGTGATTTGCGTTCTTCTAGCATTAGTCGTTCTTCGCCTCATCAAAGACCTACCCGAAGTGATTGAGAGTCGAAGAGTAGAAGATAAGAAACAGGACTATGTTATGCTGCTCAAGGATGGAGTCCGCTTTGTTGTATCAGACAAGTTCATCGCCCTATTCTTCACTGGTCAGATAATTATCTTCTCAATGTCAGTAGTATATGGTCAGCTAATTCTCTTTCCTTTCTATTTCACATATCTTTTCACAGATGTCGCAGTTGCACTATATCGGACTTTCCTCTACATCCCACAGGTTCCTCTCCAAGAGCGGTCCGGAATCTGGGCAAAGAGGTTCGATCCAAAGAAATGGATTCCAAGATTTGAGCTTCTGGGGATTGGGGGTCCCGGATTCTTCGTTATATTAGCGGCAATTATGATTCTTTGTCCGCCGCCAACTCCACCAATTGAGATGGCCACGATTTTCCTCCCCTTCACAGATTTTGCGATACTGGAATATCCAGTTACAGCTACTCTTGCTCTGGTTCTCATTTCGATACTATTCATTGCGGGCTATTTAATTGGAACAATCTCCGTAATACTTGGCCAACGAGTTCTCCTTGATGTTATCCCCAGTCGAATAAGAAACAGCATATACTCACTGCGTCCCACCCTGGTTATGCTCGTGTCTCTTCCACTAGTCATTGCGTTTGGGGAGATTATTGCGGAGATGGGCTTTCCAATCGCCTTCATCCTTCTTTCAATCATATCGCTATCCGGAGTCATTGTTCTGAGAAGAGCATTCGTTTACTATACTGGACCCCCTGAAGAGATTGAGAGTGATGAACCCAAAGTACAGTTGCCTATGGCGGAATCAAGTGCAAACACATTGGATGAGGGTTCTCCACAGGAAGATGATGCCTAGACATTATTGCCCTTGATTAGGATTGGTGCATCCTTGAAGTGGCCATGAAGCAGCAGGATAGCCACTGGTCATGTAGCCAGTACCTCTGTGATGTTGAATGACAAGAGGAAGAAGACTGTCACGAGAGTAACTCCAGAAATGAAAAATGCCAGTCAGAGTCCGTTCACCCTGTTCCCGAAAATCCCGGAAGCAGAAACTAATCTTAGACTAGTGAAGAACCAGAGGATTGGAATGAACATATTGGGAAATTCTCAAGCATTTTCTAGACTTTCAAAACGGATATTAGCCATTTCCAAGATTGCGCAATTTAGAAAGGAGCTAGTTTTTGATGACAAAACTCGAGGTCTATCTAGAGCTTTGGGAGTATCTTCGCACTTATGGGATTAAGACGATAAAAGCAATAGAAGAGGCTGAAGCTTGGAATTACCGACTCAGCGCAAATGAATTCAGTGCTGAAGAAACCTTTCGACATGCTGTGAAAGCCATTTACGAAGATGCTGGAAATTGGTTCTTGAAGGATGCTACACGGTTCAAACCAACAGAAAGTCCACTTAATGACCTCAACAGCTCTATAGATAGGATGCAGTCTGCCATTCAAGACTTCTCGGACAACTATCTCTACACAATCTTCACCTTTCAATGGGGTGAGAAGACAACAATAGGTGGCGCCATTCGACAGAATCTCTTTCACGCATTTGGTCACTTCAGTCAGTTAAGGAATTGGGTGGGCGTCTACAAACGTAGTGAATCCAGAGCTGTTGAAAAGGCGTGATTATTGGGAGGCAATATTGCCGAAGGAGGAAGTTGTCAAGGGTCAAGCAACTAGTACTTCACATTTGCACTTCTCTTGTTTACTAAATGAAAAACTGGACACTGAAACTCGAAGTAATGCTGAGGGACTTCCGTATGCATCGAAAATTGAGATTTGCGATCCATCTCTCAAAATAGCGGTGAATCGCCATTTTATTCGTCTATTTTTATTCATAATCCTTTTTAGCAAATTCACGATGCTATGCCGCGTGCCGTTTGGCACAATTACCAAAAAGAAGAGAAATGAATTAGATGGATACAACAACGCATACATCTGCTGCAACTGGTCCGGTGGGAGTAGCAATACTCTCAGTTTTGACCATTGTAGTTGGTATCTTTGCAGTCTTTGCAGGAATCACAATCGATTTCATCTTGGTGGGCGGTGACCTAACATTAGTTGGCACCTTTCAGCTGGGTGCTGTCGTTGTTGGAATATTGGCCATAATCGCTGGCTTTGGTCTATGGAAGCTAAAACCCTGGGCGTGGTGGCTAGCTGTACTAGTCATCGCTTTAGGTTTGATACTAAACGTATCGGTAGTGCTGCTTGACTTCAACGAACTTCGGTTTTACTTTCTTCCTATGTTACTTAGATGCGTAATCCTTGGCTATCTCATGTGGAATCCAGTGAAGAGCAAGTTCAGGTAGGGCGATTGCGGTTCGTGGTCTTTTTGCCCGCGAACCCAACTACCTTGTATCTTTTATCGACAGCACGAATTCTTATGAAAGTGTCAACAAGCAGTCATAAGCACCTGCGTGATACTGAAACTGGGGAGAAGAATACATGTCAAAATCTACCGCTGCGACCCCTGATTACCCAAGTCCGATAGGAGTCGCACTTCTAGCTATGTTGAATATAGTCATCGGTCTCTTTGCAGTCTTTGCAGGAATTACAATAGACTTCATTATGGTTGGCGGCGATCTTACTCTTGTTGGCAGTTACCAAATTGGCGCAATCTTTGTTGGCGTATTTGCAATAGTTGCAGGACTAGGTCTATGGAGACTTAGGTCGTGGGCCTGGTGGCTGGCTATAATAGATGGCCTGCTTGCGCTATTCATCAACCTGTCGATTATTCTTATTGACAACAGTCAACTGCGCTTCTACTTCCTGCCAATACTCCTTCGAGTAGTGATCTTGGTTTACCTAATGCAGCCATCAATCAAGAGTCGATTCCGATAGTATGGGACGGTCCGCTGTGATTAACTGCGGACCCACTTCTTTTCTATGTCCACTTCTTCTTAGCGATGCAGTACATTCCTAGGATCATAGATTTCGGGGAGGCGCTTTTCTCCTTTGCAGATATACTTGCATTCCCATGGCATCTAGATGGTAATCAATGCAATAGATCAAGTAGCTCCTGCATCTCCGAGATGAATAGTAGTCCTTCTGGCGCATTCTTTGGTGGTTTCAGGTTGCATGATGGAATGAAAACTGGCCTCATTCCTGCCCTCTCGGCGGCTCCTACATCTGCACGAATGCTATTCCCAACGTAAACACAGCTCAAGGGATTTACACCAAGCTGGTCTGCGACTTTGAAAAGCATGTAGGGTGATGGCTTTCGGTAGCCAGGGACATGAGTCCACTCAATAGCTCCAAAAAGGTCCAAAATAGAGCTATTCTCCAGCTCTGCACGTGGGTTTCCGAATCTATTTGAAGCGATGCCAAGCTCATAGCCTTTGGCACGAAGTTTCTCTAGAACCTCCTTGCCATTCTTAATTAGATGCACACCCAAGGCATCAAGCGCTTCATCCCACCGAGTTAATTGCGCTTCAGACATTCGATCCGGATTATCATCGAGTCCAAGCCCTCTTAGGAACAGTCTGTCAAACTCTTTCCATTCGTCAACTGAGGGTTCCCAACGGGGTCCGGGTTTGCTCTCCTTCATGATACTGCCTAACCATTTCCTCGGTTCAACTAACGCTTCCTTCAATCTCTCTTCACTGAATTCCGAAGGCTCGCCGTAGCCACATGCACTGAGAAAGTACCGTTTGAAATCCAAGAGTCGTAAGTTTGGGCAGTAAAGAGTGCCTCCTAGGTCGAAAATGACTGCCTTGGTTCCCTTTAGTGAGATAAGTTGGCCTCCAATTGTTGGTTTGAAAACATTTGGAGTCGATGAAATTCAATGTTTTCATGCAGGCCTAAATCTAATATCGCAGAGTCTTCATTATGATGGTGGAGGACTCAAGATGAGTGAGCAGAATCCGAAATCTGTCACGCTCAAATTCATTGAACGAATCAATGCGAGAGACCCCGAAGGTCTCATGGCTCTCCAGACCGAGGACTTCACCTTCATTTCCTATTCAGAGGAGGTCTACGTGGGAAAGGACGGTTGGCATGACTATTTCTCCTCCTACCCGGATTACAAGATTCATGTTGAGAAACTCATCACCAGCGGAAATGGCGTGGCAGTGATTGGCAATACAACCGGCTGCCACGTAGGTCCTGCAGTGGAGGAGAGGTGGACTATCCTTTGGACAGCTCAGGTACGAGATGGTCTTGTCGCCCAATGGCGTATCTATTCGGATGTTGAGGAAGTCAAAGCTGCACTAAAGGATGCGGAATAATCCTTCATGTCATTTGTCTATCCCGAATCACCTTATCGACATCAATTCCTCGAAGCTTTTTCACCGATGGTAGTGTTGCGATTATGGCTGTAACGAAAGTAAGGACCACCACTCCCAGAAGCGTCATAATGTCGTACAATGGCACATAGAATGGTATGTATGATTTCATAAAGACGTCAAACACTCCAGAGATTGCTACGCCAATTGGAAGAGAGAGTATCACTCCAAGAAGAGTGACAATCGATAGCTCTAGGAATAGGAGCCTTGTTAGAGAGTTCCTTGACCAGCCAATTGCCTCTAGCTGTGCAAGCTCGGGAATTCTCTCTCCCACACTTATTGAAACGATGTTCCAAACAACGGCAAACAGCAGAAGCATGGCAATTGCAGCCATTCCTATTGACACTGCAACACCTTGAGCCTCACTGATCACACCGCTTGAGGCCTGCTCCATAGTCATCGCATTTTCGACGTCATCTAACGCAAATGCCTCTTCAGCGACTGCATCCGGATCTGAACCCTGAGTCACTTCAACAAATAGGCCACTGATCGTCTCTGCTCCAAGTAGACCGGTGGCCTGATTCAGGGAAATGTAAAACACATTCATTGGTGAGCTTACAAGCCCTACAATGGTAAGCAACTCAGTTGAGCTACCTACTGTGAGGTTGACAACATCGCCTTCGCTGATACCAACAGAGTCTGCGACAGTAATATCAACTAAAGCCTCTCCTTCGCTTAGAATTTCCCGGCCCATTTCGAGATTGAATTCATGCAACTGGCCTGCTGTGTCGACACATAGCATGCTGACAATCCTTGACCGGTCAGAGATGACCGCAGTAGTTGCAAGCTTCAAGTAGGGCTCATACCTCTCAATATCATCAACCTGCGCCATTAGCGCATCAATCTCCGAGGAGTTCATTGGTTCCTTGAAATCCAGCAAGAGGTCCCAGTGCTCATTTTGATTCATGTACACTACAATGCTATTATTGAAGCCACCAACCATCATAGTGCCCATGGAAGCCACTCCCGCCGCCAGTGCGATACCAATAATCATCAAACCTGCTCGGACCTTATTGAGTGATATACCCCTCACAACAAACTTGAAGCCATAGCCATGAACTCCGAGCCTTCTGCCTGCCTTTTCAAGAACAGTGTCTCCAACATATCCCTTCTCCATCATCCAGCCGCGAATTGCACGGATTGGCTCATATCTGGAAATCTTACGAACGGGGAAGTAGGCTGAAAGGAGTACAGTGGCAGGACCTGCAACAAGTGCCACCGCATAGACCTCTAGCGGGACTGCTCCTGTAAGAATCTCCAACGAATAGGCTGCTGCAAAGCTTTGAAGGATTGCTTTCCCTGCGGGCTCACCTAAAGGAATTGCTATCAAGGTGACCACCAGTGCCAGAGCGCCCAATACAA
>JBHLND010000170.1:0-6326 GCA_048937485.1 Promethearchaeota archaeon | reverse complement strand
TGGCTAAGACTTTTATAGCGGCGCGTTAGGCACGACTAAACATATCGCTCGTGAAGTGAAACCTCACAATGTCGTCGATTGGCAATAAACAGATGTACGGATTTCTTGTCATTGTGATTGTACTAGCCGCTGGTGCAATTGTAGCACTTACACTATTGAGACCCAATGACGCTATTGATCCGGAAGTCAAGATAATTGGTTCCAACGGGAACAGTGTGAATGTCAGCCTGTCAGAGATGATAGACCTGCCAGCCATCACAAGGCAGGGATCCTTCCAGAACTCCTATGGAAACATTCGAGGAAACGGAGAGTACACTGGAGTTAACATCTCTATTCTACTGGCTCTCGTTGGCGGCATGATTGAAACCGATGTTCTCATAGTTACGGCTGCCGATGGCTATGCTCAGACCTTCACTTACTCCAACGTATACCCATCAGCAATCGAATATGCGTACCAAGGTGACATGGTTCTTGCGTACGAGTTTAACGAATCAATTATTCCATATTATACTGATGGCCCACGTCTCATGTTTCTGCCCGAAGATGGGTACTATTCAAATGACGACGCAAATATGACTATTGACCCCGAATACTTCACTGGAGGTGCAGGTCCGAAACTTGTCACCAATGTTGAACAACTTCGGGTAGTGAGTCATGGAGTTCTTCAGGTCAGCGTTGGTAGTGCTACTTCGGGTTTCACAATGGATGATATATTGGCAATGCCTTTTGTCGAAGGAGAAGGAGGATTCAAGAACCGGTTTGGGACTTTGAATGGCCCTTATGTACTCAAGGGAGTATCTCTGTTATCTCTTCTCCAGTCAGTAGGAGACCTTCCATCAAACTACACTTTGACGGTGATTGCATCCGATGGCTATACAACTGAATTCAATCTCACTGTTGTCAATGGACACATTGCTGGCTATAATGCAACCACAGGAAATCCAGTAGGTCAAGTATCATGTACATCCATCCTTGCGTATGAAAAGGATGGTGCGCCCTTGGATAGTGATTTCGGAGCTCCCTTCCGAATCGCGTTCCTGAATGCTGAAGGGCACCTCACGGATAGCTACTTGTGGGCAAGATGGGTAGCAAAGCTTGTGCTCACAGCGGCGGAGTAGATTTCCTAAGTTTATTTAATGAGATTTTGAAAAGTGCGACGAGAACAAACCTTTTCTATCTTTAGAACGTCGAGTACATGAGTGTTGGACGTATTTCAAAGAGATTTCAAGGGGTAGTGTATTGACAGCTTCGATTGGAAACGGTGTAGGCATCAGGAAGATTCTAGCCCGCGCTATGCTCTTGATGGAACACTCGAATTATCGCGAAGCAAAGTCAGCACTTGAACAAGCGTTGCGTATTGATCCGAACGACACCAACATTCTAGAAAGAATTTTGATATGCAATCTTGAGCTAAAAAGGCCAAAAGATGCCCTACGTACCTTGGAGAACATCGTTAGAATCACTCCCAATTCACGTGCAATGTGGGCTGACAAAGGATACTTGCATCTTCTGCTCAATGAGAACAGAGAAGGTATCGAAGCTATTCAAGAGAGCTTGAGCCTGAATCCCAGAAATGGGAGGTTGTGGCAGCTTCTTGGATTTGCATATATGGGAGAAGAAAACTGGGGATCAGCCCTGGATGCATTCCAAAAGTCACTACACTTCAATCCCGAATCCGCGGTCATTTGGTATAACTGTGCCGTATGCCTGTTCTTTCTCGATGAGTTCGAAGAGGCTCTGTATTCAGCAGACCAAGCATTTGCTATGGACCCGCTTCTTGAGGATCATTCCGAAGGATGGGCAGATTTGCTGAGAGAAAGCGCCGATGAACCACTGGCAATGGAATGGGATCCTGAAGACTACGTTGCATCCTAGGGTCAGTTGCTACTTCTGTTCCGCCTCTTCCATGGGCGGGGATGATGGCTCATCAGGCGTAACTTGAAGGCTAGAAACAATATCCAGCTGCTCCTTGATTAGCTTTGAAGCACCCTTAATCTTGAAGCGTTTTGCGTTGTGGAGAGCCTGATGAAGTGCACTCATCAGCTGCTCAATCTCTTGAAGACGTGCATCCGAATCAACAATTGCTGAAAGGGCTTCCAACCGCTTTGGAACTACTCGGAGAAGGCCATCGATTGCAGACTCAGCCTCCTCTCGGCTTATCAACACATCCTCTTGGGGAATCTCGGATGCATCAAGGATTCTTATAATCTTCTTGAGGACCAAACCATGCTCCCCTAGAGCTTTCTTGAGAATGCTCTCAACTTCGCTTCCTGGTTCTACGTTCTTCATGTGATCTTCAATCTTCTTCATCGCTTTCTCAAGGAATTCCTTTCGTTCGTCCAGACACGTGCGTCTTCTTTCCATCCAACGCCATTCATTCATTATTCCATGAGTTAATGCAAGGGCTTGGTTAATCTTCTCACGTTTCTTGTTCACATTTGACATGGCTTCATTCAATGTTTCTTCAAGTGTGTTAGCCATGTCAGTTAGCTGGTAACTCAGAATATTCCCAGCCTGAGTATCTGCCAAGACACGACTTTCTTTCTTGATCCTCATGGCTGCTTCCCAGAGCTTGTCGATTTCATCATCCTCAGCTTTCAATTCACCCTCAGGTCCAAGTTTCTCAGAAACCTCAGCAATCCTCTCAATGATATCTGTAATTTCCTGGATCTTTGCCTTTAGTAATGACTGGCCAAGTCTCAAGTTCAGCTCTTCAGTAATCTTCTGCCTTTCCTCAGGCACCTCAATCAGAACACGAGAGTGGTCCACCAAATGCTGCATAGCTTTCTCATAAGCAGCTACAGAGTCATGATGTCGACCTTCTTTGAAGTGACTATCACCTTTCCTCTGTAGCTCTAGAATTTCCTCAAGAACATCGTACGGTGAAGTTCGAAGCAGACCCAATCCATATTGGTCACTACTCTCGGAGAAGAGGTCAAGGGGCGTATCGCCAAGTAGCAGATTGACAATAACAACACCCTCAGAAGTAGCCAAATAGATTGAAGACTCATCGACATCAATCGCCAAAACCTTGTATTTCCCAACCGCAACCTTTCCCTGGGATATACCCTTTGAAAGGTCAGCAACATGGATTGAACCAGAGTCAGCGACGGCGACTAGGAACAGCTCGTTCGCCCATAAGGAGATGATAGGCGTGGAGGATTTTAGCTCAATTGTCCGAACATGGTTCCATTCAACCTTGTCCCAGACGCTAATGTCTCCTGAACCATTGGTCATGAATACATGTCTGCTATTGCCAACCAGCACTGTGGCCCGAGCCTTCTTGTCGAGCTGGACCAGTTCTGTCGGTGCAGAACTTGGACCGTGGTTCCAGATGCGAGGCTCGCCCTTCTTTGTAGCTGTCACGAGAATCTGGTCATCCGACCATATTGTTATGAGGTCTGATTTATGAAGCTGCCAGCTCGAGGTCTCGTGAGTATCCTTCCTGATGGAAACCAATCGACCATCCTTTGCACCTACATACAGGCAATCAGCATGAAGAGCTGACGTTACAGCAGGATATGTAAGGTCAAACCAGCCCACCATGCCCCAATTCTCTTTCTTCCATACATAGACTCTGCGTTCACAGGTTGCATACACTTGACTTTCATCAACATGAACTGCAAGTGGCTCGGAGCTGGTTTCTCCCAACTCTACTTCCAACTGCCAATCTGTCTTTGACCATACTCTGACCCTCAGGTCTTTACACGCAGCGTATATGAAGTTCTCATCATGAACAATGCTTACTGCATCAGCATCCAACACTGAAACTATCTCGTAATCAAGGGGGAGAACTTCATCGCCAACTCCCGATGAATTTGCCATATTGTTGTCGAATTTTCTGGTGCGGCTGTCTTTAAGTGACTTTGGTTTGAATCAAAAAAGAGCGAAAAAATGCCCAAAATGCGCAAAGTAAGTAATCATGAATTGCCCCAGAGGTTTAACCGCGATTCTTTGAAAAGGAAGTTGCGCATTGGGCAATTACACAACACACACTTTTATAGCTCGAAAAAGAGAAAGAATTAACCCCCATTTGGAGGTAGCCATTTTGGATAGTCACGCATGGAGACGCGAGATGGATAAAGTCGCGGAAATGAAAGGGATACTGGTTTCCCTAAACCCAGCTTTGGAAGAGCAAACGAGTCGAGTTATGCGTCATCTATATGATTCCTTGGCCTCGTATACCAAAGTAGAGAGTGATGCTAGAGCTGCAGGGTTCCTAAAGAAGAGAAAACTCACATCTGAGATGGAAGCTTTAAGCAGTGCGATGGAAGAAGACTTCATGCGCTCTGTGAGGGACTTCTCTGATATACTGCGCAAAGAACATCGTGAAACAGCGGCAGTTATTCCGAAGCTTCAGGATCAGAGACCACAGGAAGCCAAGGCGCTATCCTCAATGACATTTCCATCTACAGGAACTGGAGAATCAAAAGACCTAGAGGTTTTGCTTAGCTTTGCAAAGACATACTCAAAATTGGTGCTAACTCTCCACCAAGACTACTCGAAGGAAGTTAAAACAGTTCTAGATGAAAACAAGCGCACTGTCGAAACCTATGAACGGCACATCACAATTGATAGGAGCGAGGTCGCTACAACAATCTCCAATGACGAAGTAGCACATCTACCCTTGGCGGATTTGCTGAACATGATGGAGAAGTTGCGTCTTGAGAGAACCTTCTTGGATGGCCGCAAGGACGAAGTCGGAAAGATGCTTGGGACTTCAATGGTGACTGAAGTCGAATCACTACAAGCCTCTGTAGAAACTGCATCAAGACTTGGATTGGAACTGCCAATGGATTTCTCTCAGCAACTGCGCATAGTCGGGAGAGATTCCTCCAAAGCAAAAGATCTCACAACACTTCTTAGCCTAGAGAATCAGCTTCATTCTAGTAAGGTAAAGATGGCAAACCTCCTCCGTGACAGAATCATCAACATGCAACATGATGTGACATCAAGAATCATAGAAGGAGGCATTCCAACAACAGCAGATGTCATTCCTACTGCACCCTCAATAGGCGTAGAATCGGATGACGTGGCAAGCCTTCTTTCCGCCTACCAGAAGATGGTCGAGTGGGAAGACCATGTAAAGATTGGACTTAAGGACCACGTGGAAGAGGTTCTTGATGAGATTGAGAAGGCAACTGATGCTCCGGAAGATACAGGAATTAAGGATGTGCTATCAGTCAGACAATGGTTAGCTGAAACTAAGGCGGGTTTGAAGAAAGCCGAGATTGACGACATGGTGAGAATCTTTGTCAAGGCAAAGGGCATGCAGGAAGACTATAGAAAGCATGTCACAGATGTAATCAGGGAGTATATTACACGGTTCAACGAACTGGCTACTTCAGCTGATAAGGTTCTAGACTATGCTCAGCTGAGCAAGAAGGCCCCCAAGGTCGAGGAATTGGAGGGCGGCATTGTATACCTGCTCCAGTCACTTGCAAGCCTAAAGACTGCAGTCGAAGGAGGTGTTGCAACTTTCCGTGATGCCTGCGAACAGGAACTTGATGTTATAGTGGAAGACCTGCAAACGATTAAGCCAGCCTACGCAGAGATATTCATGCCAGTTATTGTTGAACTTGATGAGGGGTCCACTCGAATCCAGAAGATGGATGAGTTTGGTGCCATTCGTTCTGAGATGAGAACTATCAAGGAAACGATTCTAGTTAAAGCCCAAGAGGCTCTTGAAAACCTGAGATACAGATTGGGTGTTAAGATTCGACTTGCCGCTGCAAAACTGATGGGGGCGGGGGTTGAGATTCCCAAGGAAGTTCAGGAAGCGATCAGCGAACTCAACAACATCGGAGTCGCAGCCGATACGGTATTCAGTCTGCCTGCCATGGCTCGGAAAATGATTGAGCTCTATGAAAGCAAGATTAGCTCCAAGGTGATTGAATCCTTGATTGAGAACGTAAAGAGCCTTGAGGATTCATTTGGTCAAGCTGCATCAATTGGAGTGGATGTTGATAAGGAACTAAAGATGCTTTCCAAACTTAGAGAGAAACCTCCCGAGGAGCTTGAAGAGGCAGCAGATCAGTTTGACAAGCTAATGGGCTTAACAACATCAGCTTCGATTCATCAGAGAATTCGGAGTCGTGCCGATGAGGCCTATATCCAGATCAAAGGCGCGGTGTCAATCTTTGAAGAGCAAGGCATGTCTGACTTCGTCGGTCGACTTAAGGGTCTGCTTGAGCAGGTTCCAGCTCAGTTGGAAGCAGAGAGCAAGCATGTCCACGAAGCACTCGAAGTATGTCTGACTCTGGCGAATATTCAAGGCGAGATGCTTCAGGTCATTAAGAGCATTGCCAGCAAAGACAAGGAACAGC
>JBHLND010000006.1:0-27452 GCA_048937485.1 Promethearchaeota archaeon | reverse complement strand
ACACGCGATCTAGAGCTGAGAGTTTGGGAGTCACGGATTTGGACATTGGAATCGGGGCCCGGTCAGAGCGGCTTCTGACACTGGTACTCTTTTCTCTTGTTAACCTTCTCCTATGGGGATTAGTTGTGGTGACGCTTATGGGGCTACTTACTGCAGCGTACCGCTTCTATCACTACAAGCGAGAACTCCTTTCAAGCACATTGCAGTAAGCAAACCATTATACTTAAGAGCGAGAGCAGGCAGGCCGCGTCGTCAACACTTGATGGAGCCCGGAGCTTATGCCCAAGTTTAGAGCTGACCATTATCTAATTGCTGAGTTTGAAGATGTTTCGGACCTAAAGACCACAGGAGAGCGTGTCTTGAAGTCCTTGAAGGAGTTGCCTGAGCTGAAAGACTTAGCCATAGTATCAAAGCGTTTGGAAGGGAAAACTTGGTCTGAGATCCTAGGAAGAATCGATATCCCGGCAGGTTCCAAGGCTTTCTGGGCTATGCTTAAGAAAGAAGTGACAGAACGCGAGCCCTACAATCTCTTCATACGATTTGATATGAATTCAGAAGCAGATAGCATCGAGAATGCTCGCATTAAGGTGAAGAGCTGGCTCGAAACTGAGGTAGCTCCCAAAATTGAGAGCAGTGCGAGTGTCAAGACCTTGAAAGTCCTAGAACCCAACGAAGTTTTCATGCCAACGCTCAGCTAGGTCTTATTCCTCCGTTAGCGATAGCACAGCTAGGTCATTTCCAACAGCCTGCACAATCTCCATCTTGGAGTTGCCTTCCAGGTCTCCAATGGCTATCATTGACTCAGTAGATTTTGATCTAGTCTTCATTGATGCAATTTCTACCAGCTCATTGCCCTCCAAGCCTAGAATTATAACAGTGGAGTCTGCCAAGCCCAGGAGAACTTGGCCCCCTTCCGTGTCTTCAAGGAAGTGACCCATTCTCATAGAGGTCACCGTGTCAGGAGTCTTAATGGATTCCAGCTTCTCGAGCGCCTGCAGCTCGAAAGAGAACAGATTCAGTTTCCGTCCGTCCGATATTGTTACAATCTCGTCGTATCTACTTCCTGTGATGTTCCCAGTTGCCACCAGATGAACGTCACCGCCAATCTTGGTCTTACTAATCTCGTGAAGTCTATCATCTGCATATTGGTATAGGAAGAGGTACCCTGTATCATCTCCAAAGACAAATCTACTATAGGGAAGGTTTTTGGTTCTGAGTGGCTGCATAGAGAATACGGGTCGCTCCACGACCTTGTGAGCAAGCTTGTCCAAAGCCACATCATACCATCCATAGCAACGAAGTGCCTTGTCGTTAGTGGCCACCAGTACTTCTGCACTAGCATCACCTATTACATTGGCTACAGCCAAAGCAGTTGGTAATGTTCCAAGAGGTGTCGTTCCCCGGACCTCGCACTTCTCGTCTATATATGCTACAACTCTGAGGTGATTATCAAGGCCCCCCACCACAAAATCCGGCGTGCCATTGCCAAGAACGTCCCCTACAGAAAGAGCAGCGACTGGCGGAAGCCCTCCTGCTCTAACAATCTCTTTGAATCTCGGTTTCTTCTCTGACTTGAAGTCAAATACTCTGATATCCCCATTGAGTGTTGAAACGGCCAGATTTGCCCTATTGTCTCCAGTTATGTCTACAAGCTCTACCGATGAGATAGGTTCTTTGAATGACTTCTCAAATACAAGGTTGAGTTTGGCCATCTCACTGGGACCTCATGTAGAATGCGCGCTGAGTGAGTCGGACATTGCTTACACAATTTAAGAGTTCCTCCAAGGAATATCGAATAGCACCTCAAGTCTACAGAAGAAATGGTTCTATCGTCAGAGTAATTCAGAGTGATGAGCTTAAGACCGAGTTTGCAGGACAGGATGATGATGAAACAATGCCAGAATTTCCTGAAGACACAATTCTCAGTGTGGATAGCTGGAATGGGAATGACGAAGAAGTTGTAAGGGAGCTGAAGGCATTCATCTTGGAATTCGGATCCTTTACACCTGAGTGGTTTGTTGATATCAAGTTCCACCTTCTTCGCCAATCAGGGCTCTCAATGGAGAGTAGAAACGAGCTCTGCACGCTGTCAATAGATAATGCGTTCTGTCCGAAATGCGATTTCCTCTACACCGCAAAGAAGTGTCTTCTATGGCTAAATCTATTCAGAATCATCCGTCCGGCTCTAATGAAACGAGCTCCGCCATGCATCAAATTCGCATACTCCCGTAACAGCATAAAGACTGTAGCAGATTTTGTTGTAAAGGCCAAACTCGTCGACGCCCCATTTTACAAGGTGCGAAGTGCTCCCTCCTGCAAAAGCCTGCGGCGATGGGACTATTGCGACCCTGATGAATATTGCAGGGCGATGAAACGTGAGAATACTATCGAATATGCTCCAGCACGAGAACGAGTTCGAAGGTCAAGGCCACTCTAGATGCTTTCTTCCATCCAAGTGATGTCTTATATAACGGAGAGTTGGTTGGAGGAACAGGACTTCCAATGACAAATAATGGCAGAACTAGTAGCAGGCCAGCGGAGCATCAAGAGACTGACTCTGACCTTATTCGGCTCATACGGATTACTGGATTGAGAGAACATGAGATTCTTCCTGCCAAGAACGAAGAAGGGCAGGATTTCAAACGGATGAAGGCTCTCATTTCAAGACACGAGCGACTAATTGCAATGGGTGAGAAACATACGCGTCAGAAAGCAATCCAAGATCCGGTTCACGGTGCCATTATCTTCGAGCCATGGGAGCTCGATTTGATATCTTCGTGGGAAATGCTCAGACTAGGTTTTGTGAAGCAATTAGGTCCTGCGCACATCGTGTACCCCGGAGCAACGCATACAAGATTCGAACACTGTCTCGGAACGAATTTCCTAGCTCAAAAATGCATTCGAGTTGTAAACTACTGTGACGACCTCAGCAATCCATGCTTCGAGTCACTATCTAATTTGCTGGATGACTATCAGAAGAAAGTGTTTCGAGCGGCAGGTCTTCTTCATGATGTAGGCCACCCTCCAACATCGCATAGCATTGAATTCGCACTTGAGGCATGGGCTGGTCTCAATCATCTGGACTTGGGTGAACATATCCTGATGAAGAGTAGCTTGACTGATATACTCAAGCAGAATGGAATTGAACCCAAGATAATAGTTGATGTGCTTCGTCGTAAGACAAGAAACCCGATATTTGGACTGCTTTCCGAGTTTCTTGATCATCCTTTGGATATTGACAAGACAGACTACCTCATACGCGATGCTCACTTCAGTGGCGTTCAGCTGGGAGTATTCCCAGCAGAACGTGTAATGCTAACAAATCGAGTCGTAAAGGATGCTGAGGGCAATTACATCCGTGCGTTCATGCTCAAGGCAATCCATTCTCTTGAATCACTAATTCTGTCTCGTAACTGGATGTTCAGCGATCTCTATCTTCATCATGCTGTGAAGCTTGGTGAGGCTCTGATATCCAAGGCAACCTACTTCAGGATTAAGGAAGAGGACCTGTCGAAAAACGAGTGCCTAGGATTCTTCACTAGATGGACTGACTCCGATTTGTATCGATGGCTGAGCGAGTCTGAAATCGATTTTGTGAAGGAATACTCAGCCAGAATCAAGTATCGCAAGCTGTTCAAAGTTGTGACATCCAGAGCTATTGCTTCATTTGCTAGTGACATTCAAGATGAATTCAACCGAATGCTTCATGATATCGAACGACTGATTGATGCGGAAACCGAGGTTGCGGGAGATCCTGGGAAAGTAATCATTGATGTTGTGAGTCCCGACTTGGGAGAGCATAAACTGGGGCGAATTCCACTTCTGGTAGGTGGGGAACGCACTGGTCTAGAAATAATTCCGCTTGATGAAACAGAAGAAGGCCGTCCTCTCATGAAAATTCTCAAACAGCAGAAACGCACAATCCCCTCAGTGAGAGTCTATTCCGATCCAGAGAATGCTGATGAGATTCTGCGTCGGTTTCAAAGGCTCTTTCCCCAGAACGAGGAGTCCAAGCTTCGTCATGATGAATACGATATGACTGAGGCTTAAGGTATCAGATGAGAAACAAGCTCATCAACCTTCTCAAAACCGTGTTGCATGTAGATGATTCCATACACCGCCTCAAGAAGTGTTCCTTTATCATGCTCCATCTCGCTTTGATTTGGTATGCCTGGGTCAAAGTGTATTCGGTGCTCGTAAATATGCCAATTATCGCAGATTTTGGCTAAGTGTTGGTTATTCACGATGCTGGCTCGATTCTGAGTAAGTGTTCCCGCATCAGTTGCACTTGGCCTCCATAGATGATGAAGTACTGCCATTGAAATAGCGGCATCTCCGATGAGAGCAATTGCCTGTCCCACATCACTCAACGATACTAAATCAGTGAAGCCGTTTTTGTCAAAAGGACTATCCTCGGAGTTCTGATAGTGCGTTTCAAGCTCGATGAACAGATTCTTCGTACTTGGTTGAAACATAGCCACCTCTAGCAACTCATTGTCCCTTAGAGAAACGCCCAGTTCTACCTCAAGAGCAGGTGCAAGACCTTTTCTTATTCTTGATAAGGCCTTGAGAATATCAAGTAGCTGTTCTAGCCATCTTTCTGCCTTTCGAAGCATTCTGGTGTTTTGGGGCGGTGTTTTGTCAGCTGTACTCCTGACTGCCTCAACAAGGGCTGTTAGTTTGGTCTCAAGATCAATAGCATTCCAGCTGAACCGCATCCGTTTCTTCTTAATCTGTATCACTCCCTTGGCAGAACTCTTGCCACCGTAGTCCCTCCACTATGATGACGGATGAATATTGCCGTCAATGAATAGTGCATTGCAACTAAGCTTAGGGCAGTGGGAATAAGGGGTGGGCCTGTCGATAGGTCAAGTACGACATCATATTCTGGCAAGTAGTCTTGAACTACAGCTTCAATCCTGCTGTAAGTGGCTGTCAAATCACCAGGAATACTAGTATCAAAGTCCCCGACGGTGTCTAGAGGAAGGTCCTCCCAAGCGCCTTCGAACAGCTTCTCAAGATAGGTTCTCTTATCTATTGCACCATCCTTCCCTCTCTCATCTGATTCTGCAGGTACATGTCTCATCAGATTCCTTGACGCGCCACGTCGAAAGGTGCCTTCCGCAACAAGCACTCGAAGCTTTACTATGTCAAAGTCCTCCTGATGAGATATCCAGCTAACAAAGGGCCGTTGGTCCTCTGGTCGAGACATCGATGCGATCAGCATGACAGGCCTATTCACTCCTATTGCGCGCCTAACTGGTTGGATGGCCCAAGGCGTGAGACCGAATTGCCGCTCTCGAGAGTCCTTCCTACTTATTATGATGCCCTCGTCTTCCAGATACTTTGTATTGAAGTAGAGCTTCGGATCTGTAACCTTGAAGTCTGCCAGTGTAACGCCTTCTTCTCCTGCTTCAAGCGCACGAGCAAACATGTCCTTTCGTATTGCCTCACGCAGCTCCTTGCCTGTCTTGGAACCGCCTTCTAGCTGGTCTAGAATCACTCTCCGTACCCTTACGCTCTCTACTTCCTCCTTAATCACCTGGTCAGCCGTCTTCCAGAACATGATTTGCCACGTTCCATCAAATACCTACGACATATATGTATCTTACGTATATATATAATATACCTAAGACTGACATCTAAGAAAAGGGCTGAACAGCTAGTGAATAAACGGCCCCAAAAGCGGTTTCAAGACGTTTCTGTATGTAGTAAAACTATCAGATATATATGACCTACATCGGTAATATAGGAATCTAATTTCTTTCAAAGAACTGTTGAGGGAAACGGGGAACGCTTAAATATCTCGAACAGGAACTTCCTGCTAGCACAGAGTTCCTGTAACTCTGAGTTTTGAGAATCTGATTCTCCTAGAACCATAAAAGAGGACCGAATAAAATGGCTGAAGATGAGTTTCTTGGCGCGAAGCCCATTGTTATCGATAACGGTACTGGGCTTAGCAAAAACGGGTACGCCGGCGAGGACCAGCCACGAAGCGTATGGCCCACACTAATTGGATATCCACGTTATGAGTCAATCATGACTGACGTTGATCACTATACCAGAGACTACTACATTGGTGAGGAAGCTATCAACCTACGTGGTGTGCTGCGATTGGTCTACCCAATCACTCATGGGATAATTGATGACTGGGACGCAATCGAAAAGATCTGGAGCTACACCTTCTACAATGACTTGAAGGTTGACCCAAGTGAGAATCCTGTTCTCTTGACCGAGGCACCATACAACCCTCGCGAGAACAGAGAGCGCATGGCATCTGTCATGTTTGACAACTTCGGTGTTCCAGCAGTATATGTTGCCACCCAAGCAGTACTCTCGCTATACGCATCCGGAAGAACGACGGGGCTTGTCATAGACTCTGGTGACGGTGTTACTCACATCGTACCAATCTACGAGGGCTTCGCTATCTCCCACGCTATCCGAAGAATTGATCTTGCAGGCCGTGACATCACCGAGTATCTGCGCAGACTACTCAGGCAGAGGGGCTACTCCTTTGTCAGCGGCGCAGAGAAAGAGATTGTCAGAGATGTCAAGGAGAAGCTATGTTACGTAGCTCTCGACCCCGAGAGGGAAAGGACTGTTGCTGACAAGGCCGGTGTTGACAAGCCTTACATGCTCCCAGACGGTGAGGTAATCACTGTTGGTGCTGAGAGGTTCCAGGCCCCTGAGCTGTTCTTCAACCCAAGCGCTATTGGTCTTGACACCCAACCACTCGATGACCACATCGTTGAGTCAATCAAGGCGTGCGACGTAGACCTACGACGTGACCTATATGCCAACGTTGTGTTGTCCGGTGGGTCAACCATGTTCCCAGGACTCAAGGAGAGGCTCCACAAGGAGATCACCGAACTAGTCCCAGAGAACATCGAGGTCCGAATCATTGCTCCACCCGAGAGACAGTACTCTGTCTGGATCGGCGGTAGCATCCTTGCCTCACTCAAGACATTTCAAAAAATGTGGGTGAGTCGGAAGGAGTTCGAAGAGCAAGGACCCGAAGTCATCCACAGGTGTATCTAAGACCGATTCTAGTACTGAAGGATGGGCCGCGAAGCCCTCCTTCACATCTCTATTTCTTTTGGCAATCCTGGTACAACACACACCCAATTTTGAATGATGCGTCTGGCCAAGAGCTAATCTATTCTCTCTTGAGTAATACAACAACAACCAGAATTACTGCTATCCCGGTTATTCCGATGGCTGCAATTCCCAGTGGTGAATCAAATGGGAATGGCCAACCAGTTTCTTCAACTAGCGAAATTCTGGTTAAGAAATCCAAATCATGCTCCGTGTCAATGAATCTCGAGTACCTCGTATGAAGAACTCCTGTTGCTCTTACATAGATTTCTGCATAGGTGTCTGTTCCTGATTCCCACGAAATCGTGTAATTGTAGCCTATACGGAGCGAGGTATCGATAATCACCTGGGTCACATTTTCTTCGGTTGAATTTGACCACTGGTTCTCCCAAATATCCACGAAAAGGCTCCAGTTCCCTATCGGACGAACAAACCAACCCGAAGATCCTTGAATTTCAGTTCCGTTGTCATAGAACTGCGAAGCTTCAGGGAAATCAGGAAGGTTTCCTGTTGTGTTGATGGAATCAGCAATGCTTGGCAAACTGTCTATTACAACATAGAAGTATTCTCCTTCTGAACCCGCTCCATATACCGTATCCCCGGTCTTATGATAGTCGAATCTACTTCCAACTTCAATCCCCCAATAGAGACCTTGGTTACTAACAGCACAAACTGGAGTTGCAACAAAGCATAGAAAAAGTAGTACGGCAAAAAGCTGACAGGAAAACCTTCTAGACATATCATTCTCCTCAATCTTGGAATATACCCGAGAATCTCTCCCTAGATGTTGATGGTTTTCTGAAACTATAAACATTTGTTCTCGTTTCATCGGTTTCGGGAATGAAATTGGCCACTTATCAACGCAAGGAGTTTGAAGAGCAGGGACCCGAAGTCATCCGCAGGTGTATCCAGACCGACCAGGACAGAATGTGAGGCCACGAAGCCCTCCTTCACAAGCTTGCTTTTTTCTGCTTATTCTCTCAATGCAATCACGGCAAGAAAGGCATCACCAAAGAAGTGGCTTCGAATCTGAAATCCATTCTTTCCTAGCAATTCCTCAACTTCCCCTTTACCAAAGTAATTCTTCGGAACGCAGAATTCTCTCCCATCATTTAGTACCCGTTTCTGCAATCCTGTTTTCTGTCGATAGCGGCTACGTATGTCACTCCATGCTGAGTCAATGAGCAGCATCTCTGCGCCAGGTTTCATTATCCTGTTAAGTAATTGGAATAGCCTGAGTTCATAATCCTGATTGAGATGACTGAGTAAGAATCCAATCACTGTACTATCAAATGAATTACTTGCGAGGTCCACTTCAAAGATATTGCCTAGGATGAAAGTGCATCTCTCAGCAAGACCAGTCTTCTCAACTCTTTCCCTGCACCTCCTCAACATGTTCTTCGACTGGTCAAGAAGTGTAATCTGATTGCAATTAGCTGAGTAAAAGGGGAACCAGAAACCCGTCCCACATGCAAGGTCGATAAGACTGCCCTTGCCAAATCTCTCTGCAATGCTGATGATTTGCCTTACATCTTTTGTATATGCATCCGAATCTGGAAATGAGGGTCCTCTTCCTGAATAAATCTCATCATACTCTAGCGCTCTCTCATCATAATATAACGCCATCTCTTTCCAAAAATCGGTTTCCTTCAACTTGGATTCAGTAGTACCATTCAATTACTCTTTAGATTTGCTGAAAGCTGCTTTGAATTAGAGGAACAGGAACCCGAAGTCATCCACAGGTGTATCTAAGACCTGCCATAGTTTCGAAGGTGGGCTGTGAAGTCCTCTTTCACATCTCTATTTCTCATATCTGCCCTACTAGAGCTGGTTATGCCCTATCTCTGCTAGCAGTTCTCTTCTCGCACCCGTTTCATATCTTCCAATATGATTTCCGTGGATAGTCAGAAGCGTTAATAATTAGGGGATGAAGCCCTTGGAAGTACCCGCTATGGGAGCCTAGCACTATGAACCTGAAGATGCTATCGACGAGTGAGATTGACATTGATGCCCATGCTCAATTAATCTACAACTCCCGCCAAGAATCACCCTTGCGCAACAACACACGTACAATTGAGGGGATAAAGGAAGCACTACAATCACTAAAAGAGCAAGGTGAGGAATTTGCAATGTTCGTTGCCTTGGATGAAAGGAATGAAGAACTGCTAGGTCAGCTACTTATGTGGCTTGAGTGGGGAGAGATGGGTATTGCCAGACCTTGGCAGCCTATTGTTCATCCCGAGGCAGATCAAGAGGCAGTAGCTATTGCCCTTATCAACCACGCGAAGATGCTAGTGGACTCCCATTCAAAATCAAGACTTGAGATTTGGATGGAACTCAGAAACGAACAGGATGAGGAAATGAGCTCGGTCTACGTACCTTGGTTCAAAAAGTGCGGCTATGAATTGAAGGCAAGGGAGTATTTCATGGACACAGAGTACTCGAAGTTGAAAGCATTAGAAACCCAAATACCAGACGGAATAGAAGTCGTAGCAATGTCTGAGATATCCTGCGAAGAGGTCAAGAACGCCGTTCTGAGCACATTTAGAAGCAGCTCAGACAAATGGTTTGCAACTATGACTCAGTCTCAGCAGGAGAGCTCAGCCGATGCTTGGCTAAAGAAGAACGAAACCTTCGATGATGATGCTTCAATAGTCTTTATGGAGGATGACAAGATTGTCGGATACAACGTAATGAGGATTGAGGAGGATCAGGTGGAGGTTGGACCAATCGGTGTTCTCCCTCATTATCGCAAGAGGGGTTTCGGAAGGTCACTTTTATTGGCCTCGGCCAAGAAACTGGAACCAAAGAGTCCGAAGAGAGTCTGGCTGACAGTTAGTACAGATAATGCGCCGGCCTATGAGCTTTATTCCAGTCTTGGCTTTGTGAACCAATATCAGATACTCATTTACACCTGGATGCCTTAATACCCTCAGTTCTCAAACCAGTAGTGCAATGTCGAAAGTGCACAGCAAAGCCCTCCTTCGCACACTCATTCACAGATCACATGCTACTGGCATGTTTGCTGGACCCCTTTTCTTGATTTGGCTTATCAAGTGTTTTTGGCATCACTTTTTCCCTAGCTTCTTGTTCTAGCATGTCGGTTCCTATCTCATCCATTACTACAGTGTGTTCGCCATGGTAGGAGGATTGAAACTGAGGTCTTCCTCTGAAGGTCTTGCCGCAGCCAAAGAAAGTTCCAACAATCAGAAAGGCCATGAGCGCAGTCATTGGCCATGCGTTAATCTGTGTTGGCGTGAACGGGAAGAGCAGCAGAAGCATCAGAATCAAGTATGTTAGAAGCATGCAGGGTAAGAATCCCTGCACTTCGCTTTCCTCACTACTTCTTATGGACACAGGTCTTCACAGCAAATGCTGGCAATCATTCTTAGAAAAGGCTCGTCTTCTCAGCAAAACACACGGACAAGTGTCATGAGACCCCTTTCCGTCAACCCCGAACTCGACCACAGATTCATCTAGAACCCGTTTCAGAATAGAAGGACCAGCCGCTAGGTTCTCCTTCTTCTCCGCATGTTAAAATTTCATCCAGAATGCAGCAATCTCCTAGTATCTGAAAGAACCTCAACGAGCAGATACTAGGCTCTGGACTCAGGAGGCATATCACACACTCTGTCTAAACGCCAACAAATCCACGCCCTGCTCTCGCAAATCCATTTGCCATAACTGCTATTATGAGCAAAGCTAAGATTGCTGAGAATTCAGCCGAGGGGTTGATTATAATCAAAGCTGTCAATGCAACGGTTGCCAGACCAACGACGCCTTGCAGGATTCGTGCCCACATAACCACATCCTTCTCAAGCACACCTATCAAAACTCGAGCTATTCCCATTACCATCCACGCAAAGGCAAGGATGACCAGCAACTCTGGTGGTGTGAATCCGACATTTAGGAAAATCAACAATGAAGCCGCAATTCCCACAATTCCAGCAATTGAGTTGATGGCTCTTCGTGGGGTACCTTTTGCTTTGACTGCCGCAGCCCTGGCAAAACGAGCAAGTCCAACCATGAGTATTGCTACTGTGAGCATAACAACAATTGCGTAGTTGGAGGGCACTACGCCAAGCAAAACAAGGCCGCATAAAGCAATTGACAGTGCCCCAACCAGAATATCAACCGATCGTAGCCAGTTAGGTATGGTGATTTGCTCCATGATTCAATTCTCCAGAGATATGCATCAGGGTCTATGAAAATGACCTACTCCCTATTAAAAGAATGGCCAAAGAACCTGAGTTTCCAAGCCGAGCTCGACCACAGTTGAAACCAATTCGAGGAGCATACAAATATAGGGCGGAGTTGGTCTGCGAAAAGCTCTGAGATTGCCAACCCAACTTGGCAGCATTGCGATTGCCAAAGTTAGTGCTGGTTCAGCATTACCTTCGGAATCTCTTTGGAGGAAATAGAATTGGCAAAAGGTCAATACAAGCAAATAGGGGGCTATCTAGCCGCAATTGGTGGAATTCTGGCAGTGGTTCTAGCCATACTAGGACTATTCGATTTAGTGCCTGTGTCCACACTTGGACTTCTTCAGCCTCCTTTGATTCTCGTTCTTAGAATGCTAGTGGGGCTAGTAGTACTGGCGACCAGTGGAGTCCTCAATGTTGAGGTGCTAAAGCTGGAGAGAAGTGGGATTATCCTGCTCATATTGGGAATTGTCCTTATTCCCATAGGCGACTGGCTTGGAGGCATCGTGACCATAGTTGGCGCAATTCTGATGATGGTCTAAATCAGAAACTAAGAACACACACTAGTCTGCATCTTCAGGGCCTGGACCAGATATGTCTTAGCTCATTCATCTCAGGCACAGAGTGTGCAAATGCGCAACACAATTTCCTATTTTGAGAAGGTTTCTCTTGCGTTTTCCAACACGTGAATCAAGCCCTGTGTGGAAGTACTTTCTTGAGTATGCTCTTGAGATATTTTGCAGATCGATTGATTTCAACAACTGACTCGTCCGCGTGTTGAGGATATCTCAGTGCCATCCCTTGGTAGAAGAACATGAGTTGGGCAAAACGCGCAGCGATGAAAGTATCCAGATAGTCTAGGTTTGACTCAGGAAGTATGCTCGTTTCCTTATACCCTTCAATCAGTGTGGTCCGCATCTTTGGTGAAGTGATCGCATAATCTCCCATATTATCAGCCAGAACTACACCCAAGTCAAACACCCAATAGCCAAATCCACAATCATCGAAGTCGAATGGGCGTGCCTTTCCAGCACGATACACAATATTGCCAAGATCCGCATGGATTAGCCCATATGCCCTCTTTCCTTTTCCTAGTTGTTCACAAGCCTCCTCAACAAGACCCAGCGCACTTCTAAATGCCTCTTGATGCTTCTTTGGAATGGCTTCTCGAGCTTCCTGCGCAGAAAAGCCGTAGTCGAAACCATCTCCAAAGAGCCCCTCCCAATCCCAGTGAGGACGTTCGAACCCCTTAGGTTTCTTCCATAGCATTGACTGTTCATGCATCTTGCCAATCACTTGCCCCAAAGATCTGTAATGCTTTGGTCGAACATTCTTTCCTAATTCCCTACCTTCGACCCAGCTTAGTAGAGTGCAATTCCTCTGCTCTGGAACCTCATATCCTCCATCAACTACTGTCAACCATTCTCCATCTAGATTCCTGTATGGCGTTGGAACATCTATATCCGCTTCTCGCAGTGCAGACAACCAATCCATTTCAGATGAGATGTATTCAGGTCCCATATATCCCGGTTGATGAAGTCGTAGAGCATACCGACTTGGAGGGAAAGATGTTGCCGGTTTCTTGCTTTGTCCCACTCTCACTTGATACAACCCATTTCCACTATAGCTCTTGAACTTGAGATTCGCCTCACCTAATCCGTACTTCTCCAGAGCCATCTTCGCAAGAGACCTCAATCTAATGAGGAATGTTCGATAACTCGTCTGGTTTCCTGATGACACTCTTCCAGCCTCCTTTCTCTAATCTGCTCACCCACAAGAAACACCTCCAGGGATTAGAATTATCCTCTTAGAAAAAGCTCCAAGAACCTTAGAGTCACCCTAATCCTGAAAGTGATTCTGTTCTTGGCTAGTAACTCATCGTAGTGAGCCTCGTAGCTGCCAGTTTTAAATTGCATATAATCCAAGCCTTCGAAGCAAGCTGCTCACAATCCTTAATTCAGTGAAATCCGCCTGAGTTTCAGCACCAAGGTGGAATTAGCATTGTCTGAGGATAGTATTACTTATCGAATGGCCACGATGGACGACCTGTCGCACATGATGGGATTTTGGAAGGATAATGCAATGCATCACAGTGAGATTGAACCTCGCTTCCAATATGCGTCAAATGTTGAAACAACTGCGAGGGCATTCCTTTCGAAGCAGCTCCAGTCTGAAAATTTCTTCGCAATAATTGCCCAGGTTGGTGATGATGTCATCGGTTACATTGCTGCTTTTGTTATGGAGAGGCCTCCAATTCATCTTTATCGCAAGATTGGCTTCATAGAAGGCTTGTTCGTCAAGCCAGCTTTTCGTCGAAAGGGCATTGGTAGAGGTCTATGTGAAAAGGCGTTGGCGCTGCTTCAAGAACATGAGGTTGCATTAGTTCATATGACAGTAGCCTCAAGAAATCAAGATGCCATTGTATTTTGGAGAAAGATGGGCTTTGAAGACTTAATTCTGCGCATGGAGCTAAGACTTGAGAAGGAAGGATGATATCACCTGAATTCTATAGGTAGATCTACTCTTGCGCGGCCTTCTGCTTTTCTTTATCCAAGGTATGAATTCGCTTTTCGATGATTGATTCTCCCTTTGAAATCCGTTTCATGATATCCTTCATTCGCTTCTCTCTGGTTGAGATCTCCTTCTTTCGCCGATCTTCAGCCATCCGATACTCCTTTTCAGCAGTACTATACTCATCCTTAGCTAATTGCGTCTGTTCCTGCAATCCTTCATACTTGAGCTTACTAACCTGTGCCGCATTTCTGGCATTTAGAACCTCCGCGTCCAGTTGTCCTTGAACGATATCAAGGTCTGATTTGACTTGCTTCAATTCTGAATGGAGATGTCTGAGGTCAGTCAATGTTCCACTGATACTTACATCTTCCAGATATGCGGGGTCTTTTATCTTCATCTCGAGGACTTCAACTTCTGGAACTACGTTTGGAGTTGGAGTGATTGCTGGTGCTTTCGCCACAGGTTCAGGAATTGGAGCCTTTGCTGCAGGTGCTGTTGGCTGTGGTTCTGGAGCTGCCACTGGCGTGGACTCCGGCTGAGCGAAAGGTGAAACCGGCTCAGGAGCCTGTCGAGCAATAGGTGTTGGCTTAGGTTTATCTACCAATGCAGACTTTGAGCCCAAAATGCCCTCTTCAAGGTCTTGGGGAGATGGAGCCACTGGAGCTACTGGTTGTGGTGCCGCCGAATCTGAGTAGTCAGTTGGAGTCTGTGGTTGCATTGCAGCTTCCTCTGCCATTTGGGCTGCCCCCTCCATGAGTTCCCGGACCTCGCTTGCTCTGAGCATTCTAGTTTCAACTATTCCTTCAGGGCCTTCTTCAATACCTACTTCTTCAGCCCTAGCAAAAGCTTCTCTTGCCTTTTCAAGTTCTGATTTTACTTTGGGAGGCGATTTCCGTACTCTATCCTTTGCCACTTCGCTAGGCCTTACCCATTTGTCCTCCGTCGTCACACTCGCTCCATTTGTTGGAACAGGTGTCCGTGCTACTGGCTCAGGTTCTGGAACTGGTTTTGGAGCTGGAGTTTTTTCCCTTATCGGCTCTAGTAGGGACGCTCCACAGCGTACGCAAAACTTACGAGTTGGATTGTTGGCCTTTCCACATTTGCATGTTCTCAACTGGACATCACAACCTTTCCGGACACCATTAATATGGAAAAGTCTCTGAAATGGTTTTCTAGGACATGGGACAGTATTAGATTGATGTATGAATGAGAGCTATCCCTGTCCCTGAAGACGTTGCAGCACTGAAATCTGTCCTATATGCATAGCCTCATGTTCTATTAGGTGGAAGAGAATCCATTCAATACTAACTGCGGCATGGCCTATATCGACCAGAAGGTCCATCTCGGTGTCATCAATTCTGGCTAAACGTTCTTTCACCTGTTGCCGAACATGGTCCAGCTTGTCCAAGTAGAACTTCAGTTTCTTTCCCTTGATTTGAGGAATCTCTTCTCGCAAGGAGAAGGCAAGTTTCCACTCCTCATAATCCATCTCCTGACCATCCATATCCTCAAAGATCCAAGACCATTCAATTGCTGCAATATGAAGAAGGAGTGTACCAATCGATTCGACATTCTTCTCATCCGGTGTATAATCCAAGTCCTTTATCCGAAGACCTTTCACCCTCTTCAGCAAACGCTCTCTTACCTTCTCCAGCATTGAATACAGGAATGCAGCCCTCGGAGAGAGATCATCCGTTCGTTCCAGTGCAATGATGCTTTTCTCGACCATATTATACGTATAGCAAACCTAGGATATCTGTCTACTCCTTTCTCTTCTCAGATACTCTATAATTGCTTCATTCATGCAGTTTCATGATTTCCTCGTGCAAAACATTGTTGCAGGCAATTGAGGAATCTCCTAAAGCTTCGGGCTCGCCATCCAGATTAGTGAAGACTCCACCTGCCTCAGTGATAATTGGCTTCAATGGAGCCACATCCCATATGCTCATGATGGGGTCTATCATAACATCAGGTCTTGAATTGCCTAAGTGTATCCACTCACTCTCAAAGTGACGAGGCGGGGTGCATTTGTTCTTAGAATACTTCTATAAGGCAATTTCACCTTTGCTCTAGCTTGGTGTACTAGTCGTGAACCAGCCAGATTCCAAGTCCCGACTCGCCATATTCTGGGACTTCGAAAATGTACACGAAGACTTTGCAACTCACAGAGTCATGACCGAAATAATTCGGGAATCCGGGCCATTGGTGAAGGCATATGCATTTGCTGACTGGAGCGAACGGCGCAAGATGGCCGAGAATCTTCACAGTCTCGGATATGACATTATTCACGTTCCTGATCAAAGAGATAATGCGGCTGACTACAAGATGGCAGCCTACATAATGGACCACATGGTACACTACCCCGAAACAACTTGTTATGTTTTAGTAACTGGTGATGGTGACTTTAAGCTGATTGCGGGTGCTATTCGAGAACGTGGTTTTGGACTATGGGTGATAAGTAATCCCATCATCACGGCATCTGAGCTAACAGACATCGCAACCAAGTATAGTGACATTCATTCGTTCAGGCTAGGCTCACTCGATTGCGCTGATATTGGGGAATGCTCCGAGCCAGTGAGAACAATCTCTGATATGCGCCAGCTTATGGGCGCCAAGCTGCAAGATGCAATCCAGACCATTCTAGATGCAGGCAACAAACCTGGTGTAGGGAACGTGAAACACGTAATGGTCCTTCTTACTCCTGATTTTGATGAGAAGACACTCGGATTCAGGGGATGGATCGATTTCTTGGATTGGGCAGATTCTAAAGGGTATATTGAGCGGGAGGGTCCGCTTCCTGGTACAATCTTGAAGTTGCCAGAAACACTCTCAGAAGAAACAGCGAAACTAACAAAGGAAGAGAGGGATGCCTTTGATTTTCTTGTTCAAGTGGTCGAGGAGGGAGTAGACAGCGGGGCTCCATTGACATTGCCTGCTCTTAATGACGAGCTCGAAGAACGTGGATTGGATTTCAGCAAGGTCGGCTATGGAAAGTTAACTGATTTCGTATTCTCTGCCGAAACGAGAAAAATGGTGCGAGTTATGCCGCCTGAGAATGATGATGGTGATGTTGTTGTGCTTCCTTATTGCAGAATTGAACGAGTCCGAGGATGGTTTGAGGACAACGTGACCGCGCTATTTGGCGAATCTGTGAAAGTTCCAAAGGATCTTTTCCTGGAGAAGATAATGGAGATGCTCTTGGAGAATCATTCCACGCTCAAGCAATTGGAAAGCTGGCTCAAGAACGAAGATGTTGTAAACTCCTATAGGTCCATTCTAGAAGCAAGCAGCCTGCCTTTTCTACCTCCATACCAAATGAGCCTTGCACACGTGCTGCTTGGAAAGGGTTTGGATTGTAGCGAAACAGTTGAAAGGGTGAACTTGGAACTCAGTCCCATAGGTATCAAACTGAGCTGTCCGTCTTAGTTTAATGGAGATGAAAGAATGACTGAAGATGTCTATGTGAAGCTTGCCGAGCTACTGAATAGAATCCCAAATGGATTTGCTCCAGTCGAAGATGGCACACACTTGAGAATACTGGAATGGATCTTCACTCCAGAAGAAGCAGAGCTTGCAACAAAGCTGCGTCTTTGGGGCGAGACTGTTGACGAACTGGCTGGGCGGCTTGAAATGCCAGTTGAAGAGCTAGGCTCTTTTCTTGAAAACATGGTAACGAAAGGTCAGATACGAGCATTGAACACGAGTACTGGAAGACGGTTCTGCTTAATGCCTTACGCAGTTGGCATCTACGAAGAGCAAATCGACCGAATGGATTCAGAATTGGCGCAGCTTTTTGAGGATTATTTCCTGAAAGCTCGCGGTTCAGGATCATTTGACACAGAACCCGCCATTTTTCAAGTTGTGCCTGTGAACCGCGCTGTATCCACAGAACTTGAGATTCATACTTATCAGAACGCTGAAGCAATGATCAACAACTCAAAGTCTTGGGGCATTCGAGAATGCATTTGCAAGAAGCAACAAAGTTTGATTGGAAATGAATGCGATTATCCAACCACAGTCTGCATTAATCTCAATCCAAGGAAAGAAAACGCCTTCGATACTGACGAATTTACACAAACCATCACAAAGGACGAAGCCCTGCAGATTCTAAGAAATGCGGAGGAGTCTGGGCTTGTTCATTGTTCTATGAATATCCAAGAAGGTCATAGCTACATCTGCAACTGCTGCACGTGTTGTTGCGGAGTTCTAAGGGGACTTACTCTATTGGATCAACCCCATGCATTTGTAAAGTCTGACTACAATTTGCAGGTAGATGCCGATCTTTGTGCCGCCTGTGAAACATGCGTAGAAAGATGTCAATTCAATGCGCTGAGTGTTCATGAAGACGTATGTGTTGTTGACTTGAACCGATGTGTAGGATGCGGCGTGTGTACCTTGGTTTGTCCTGAAGGTGCACTAAGCCTTGTTTCAAAGGATTCCGGCGAAAAAGCTGAACGTCCCGAAAAATTCATGGATTGGATGACGAAAAAGGCATTAGCTAGAGGTGTAGACCCCTCCGACCTTATGTAACACCCCGCCTCCAGATGCTTTAAGAGGAATCATTGGGATGTACAGTGTAATCAGGAGTAGTCACTGTGGATTCTCGAATTGGAGCTCAAGATGGCGATCTCACCAAATCAAAATCTAGGCGGTATATTCCTAACTTAGCCGAATTCTACTTCAGCCCAGAGCACGACTGGTCACTAGATGAAGCCAGAGCGCTTTACAAAACCAAACCAAAGAAGATTGGTTCTCTCCAAATCGACAAGGTGTACTATCGTGATTGCGTAGAGGGAATGTCAAAACTACCTGATGATTCAGTGGACCTTGTTGTTGCAGACCCACCTTTCGGAATCCAGTTTGATGGGAAAAGCAGTGTCTACAATCGTGATGAAACACTAGTTGTCGAAGACTACCAAGAGATTCACGGGTCTTATGAAGGCTTTACTAGCCATTGGATGGAAGAGGTTTCACGCTTAATCAAACAAGATGGGTCTGCGTATGTCTTCAGCGGCTGGACGAATCTAGAAGACGTGCTTCGCGCAGCTCGGGAAACCGGCCTACATACGTTGAATCATATTGTATGGCATTACAACTTTGGTGTATTCACAAAGCGGCGCTTCGTGACCAGTCATTACCACATTCTGTTGCTTGTTAAGAATCCTGATAACTACTTCTTCAACAAGATTGAGCATTATCCCAAAGATGTCTGGCTGGTAAACAGACAATATCGAGTAGGCGAGGCAAAAAACGGAACCAAACTTCCCACCGACATTGTGGCTCGATGCATAGACTACTCTACAAAACCTGGAGATCTAGTTCTTGATCCATTCATGGGCAATGGGACGACAGCAGTAGCATCAAGAGCGAATTACCGACACTTCATTGGTTTTGAGGTGAATAAGAAACTAAAGGAGATTATAGACTCGGAACTGGAGAACATACGGGTAGGATGCGATTACCGCCCCTACAAAGATCGCCTACCCTCCATACAGGAACTTGCCGCTCTTTATCCAAGGGCATATCGCGAATTCCTCCAGCAAAATGAGTCAAGTGAGGAACGCTCCTTGGCCTCCTAGTAAGAACTTGTACGAGCTGCGTGATTGAGATGGGTAGTGAAAATCTCTTTCAAAGGTACTCGATAGGTTTCGACCGTCTTGGCGATGCATTGGGTTCTAGCGATGTATTCGACAGACAGTTTGGCGCTGAGCTAGCTGGCTGGGAAATGGATCAATACAAGCAATTCAGAGAGCATCTTCTTGGAGGCAGGTACCGCTACAGAGGTTTCATGCATCTAACCCGTGACACAAGATTGTCTTTGGTAACGCCCAGCCCGTGGCTACTGGAAGGCGAGCTTCTTCTATTCCCTGTTGACTTGGAGCCACCCCCTGACGGAGCGTATGCTGAAGTGAGCGGTCGATTCGTTGGCATGCCAGAGGCCTCAAGTGCGGGAGCTCGAGCACTACTGGTTGAATCAGTTAACATACTCTCAAGTGATTATCTCTCCAATATCAAGCCTCCAATGAATTTGAGGGGCCTTTCAAATCTCCTCTTTGAAGACGTCGGCATGTCAGAAGCGGCAAAACGCATTTTTGCTAGACTGATTGTATCGAGCCCCCCTCTTGATGAGAATGTTGGAGGTTTCTCAACAGGCATTCAGGCCATTGCTTCCAAAGCTCAGGTGAACAGGTTTTTGTCTTTCATGCGTCAAATCATGCCTCCGAGCTTCAGAGGACGATGGCCAACAAGAAGAACCGTGCGTGGAGCAACTGTTCTAACTCCTAGATTCTGGCGCCTTCTTGTTGGTTCGGTGAAGCCAACAACTGCTCATCAGCTCTGCATCAATCGACGCGATCCTCAAGGCTTCAGAGAGGTTTCCCTCGGTATCGAAACAACCCCCGAAACTTCGTTCCTTCCAGATGTTCCTCTGGCAATTGCTCACGAGGATTTCTGGATTGAAACAAAGAATCCAACTCACTTGCAGCTCCCCCTCCTGAAATCGGCAATCACTTTCCAGATGCTTACTCCAAAGATATCTCAGAAGACTGTTGAAGCTGGTACCAAGCATGTTTTATCGGGACTTGACGACCTCAAGGAGAGTTTCGGATTTGAAGATGCATCATTGTCCCGTGGCAGTCTGCTTGATGCAGATGTTCTAGGTCGGCCTTTGAGCGTAGTAAGACTGGCACGATCATCAGCACGTGCAGGCTGGAGAGAAACGGTCACAGCCAAAGACCTGAAGCATGCTTGGGACCGAATTCTTGAACCTGCATTGAAGGAGTTCATCGAAATTACTGAACTAAAGAGCGGACTGGACCATAGATGGGGTAAGGACCGTCCTATCCACAAATTCAATACAAAAGTGCTTCGAGCATTGAAGAAACTTGATAGTGGAATAAGGGGGAACCTCGGTCCAACTCTGGATGAGATTGCAGAAGAAGCTGGTGTTGAGCGTCACGTGGCTGCTGAAGCACTGATTCTTATGAAGAACAGTGGAGTTCTCTACGAACCACGCAACGGGCACTTCAGACTAGTATAATTCAATCAGCTATTCGAAGTGTTTCCAAAACTCCTCTGGCTCGAAACCCTGCTCTATGAGTTCAATATCTTGAGTTCCAACTCGCTCTGCATCATAGCGTCTTGCCAGTATCGTTGCATCGAACTTCTCACGAGCACTTGCAGCTGAACCACGCCATACGTAGATATCATCCCAAGTGTCAAGAACATAGACATCGTCACTGCTTAGATAATCTCGATCTACAGGAATCTCGGCGAAGAAGGTTTCATCACCTTCTCGGTGAACCCTCCAAAGCTTATATTCGTGCTTCTCTAATTGAACTCTCTTGAGAATACCTGCAGTATCCTCGTCAGTCAAGCGGAAATCATCGAAAAGCGCCTTAAACTCCTCGGGTTCGTTTCCTCCATCTATTCGATCAATATCGGCATTTCCTTTCCTAGCTTGGTCCTTCATCACTGCCGATGCTGCTGCTAGGAACTTCTCATCAACAGATGAGTTAGGTCCAATCCAAAGATACACCTTGAGACCTGCGTCCACAAGATAGCAGTCGCCTCTCCCGAATGCACCCGGATCTGGCATTCGCACAAGTTTCCCCTTTTGAACGTGAAATACAATAGGTTCTTTTTTCATAATCTGAATCTCCTGCCCAGCGTATTTCCTTACGCTGTATAAACAAATTCTGGATATAGGTGATTTGCCTCTATAGGAGTGTTTGGTCTGTGCCGGAATTGCCTGAGCTCATCGCAATTGCTCAAAAGCTGACTGAACGAATGAAGGGAGAATCTGTTCAGGCAGCACGGGTTTACGACCATTTGGTTATTCATGGAACACCCGTTGACGACTTTCTGACTGGTCTTCATGGAGAAACGATTCAAGGCTTTCATGCAGATGGCAAGTTCTTGATTGGAAATCTAATTCATAGCGACTTGGTCGTGAATCCTATGTTGACAGGACGTTTTCGTCTGGTAGCAAGACGTACAAAGAAGCAGCTGAAGTCCGATATGTTCTCTATAAAGACCGACAATTACACGCTATGGTATAGCGATCTGAAACGCATGGGACGTGTCTATCTAGTTCCCAAAGATGACTATTCATCTGTAGCTGGTTATATGGATCGAGGTCCCTCACCTCTTGATCCTGAATTGACCTTGGTAACGTTCAGGGAGAGGATTCGTCGACATCAGGGGCAAATAAAGAACGTACTTCGCAATCAGAAGTTCTTGAAAGGGATTGGCAATGCCTATGCTGATGAAATTCTTCTCTATGCAGGAATCCTTCCCTTTCGGAAAAGAGGTACTCTCGCCGACTCCGAGATCGAATCGCTGTACATCGCTACCCGAAAAGTACTCTCACGCGTCCTAGATATCCTTTCAGGACGTGGGATAAACGAGATTGCCCAAGAAAAGCGGGATTTCATGATGGTTCATAATAGGGGCGGGGGAATCTGTCCCCTCTGCGGAGGCCGCATCTCAGAAGTGACCGCAAACCGATTCAAGACCAATTATTGCCAAACCTGTCAGCGATGAAAGCAGCCGGAATACTAATTTGATGGATGGCTTTCTGTTCCATTGCCACTTTGGGAGCGATGAGAAGCGATGGATGATTGGGAAGAGAGCTTCCTACGAGAGATTGTTGAACTAGACACCAATAGCGATGAGAAGAAGAATTACCAGGAATGTGCTGCTATAATCAAGAAATACTGTGAAGAGGCTGGACTTAAGGTCGAAGTGCATGATTCAAAACATGAAGGAAAACCGCAGCCAAACATAGTTGCCACACTGGACGTGGGGTCCAAAGCATCAGTTCTTCTATGCACTCACTATGATGTAGTACCTGCTGGTGATGAAGATTCATGGTCAAAACCTCCCTTCAAATTGACTATGAAAGAGGGCAAAGCTTACGGTAGGGGGGTTTCGGACAACAAGGGGAACATTGTAGCTTGTGTTAGTGCCGCGAAGGAGCTGCTGAAACGCGGCTCGTCAAAGGTGAACCTGCAGATACTTATCTCACCAAATGAAGAGATTGGCGGTGCTTGGGGCATTGACTACTTGATAAATGGCCCTCCAAACATTCGTGGCGACTTTGGACTCGTGGTTGATTCGTCACCAAATTATGTAAGTATCGGAGCAAGCGGCGTAGTATCCGGCACGATTACAGTTCATGGAACACAGGGTCATGCAGGTTATCCATTTGCCTACAATAACGCAATACACCTTTCCATCCCTCTGCTTACTGTCATGCTTGATTTTATCGATGTCCGGAGAAAGGTTCAGTCGAAGCTTCCTGCGCCCCCTGGAAGTCCTCATCAGAATCTCTGGGGCCGCTTTTCAATGACGATGTTTGAAGCAGGAAGCAAAACCAATGTAATACCCGGCAAAGCCAAGATTTCTTTTGACTGTCGATTAATACCTGAGGAAAATCCTAAAGACATCAAGAAGGAAATCGAAGCCTTCCTTGAACGAGCAAAAGAAGAAACCGGTGTGGAAGCCGATATTGAATTCAAAATGACCGTTCATGGTTGGGGGTCTGACCCAGAAGATCCGTTCATCAGAAAGTTTCATACTGCAGTTCAAGAGGCAACGGGTTTGGACATTCCAATAGCAGCTGACCTAGGAGGGAATGACGGCCACTTCTTCACAGAAGTTGGCATACCCACGGCATGCTTTGGCATTTTGGCGGATGATAACAACTACCACGGCCTCGATGAATTCATGCACTTGGAGGACTTCGAGAAGGTCAAGAAGGCAATAATCCAATTCTCTGAGGGGTTTTAGATAATGGTTGATATACACGACCTGGAGATCGGGGCTCCTGGACCTTTCCTACCTCCATATGAAGGAGTTATCAAAAATGCAAAGACAATTGATTCGCTCGGATACGACAGTATGGCTTTTCCCGATCATTTCGCTGGATTCCTTCCAGAAACCATTTGGACACCGGATATAACTCCTCTGGCTTTTATCCAGCAATCTCCTCATACCTACTACGAACTTGCCGCTATAATGGCTGCCTGTGCTTCAGTTACGGAGAGAGTAAAGCTGATTTCTGCAGTGACCGAACCGATACGGAGGCATCCAATTCTAATTGCGCAGACCTTTCTAACTCTAGATCACATCAGTAATGGACGGACAATTCTGGGTATTGGTGCTGGAGAGATCGAAAACATTGAACCTTATGGAGTGAGCTACAAGGGGCAGGTTGGGAAACTCAGAGAAGCACTTCAAATCATTCGAAAAGTCTGGGAAACCTCCGAGCCATTCGATTTCAATGGGAAGTACTGGAAAATGAAGGATGCAGTGATGTCCCTCCGTCCACTTGACCCAGACCGGCCTCCCCCAATCTGGATTGCAGCACGTGGACCCAAGACGCTCAAAATTACTGCAGAGTATGGTGATGGCTGGATTCCCACGCTTCTCACGCCGAAAGAATATGGTGAGAAGTTCAAAGAAATCAAGAATCACAGGAAGAAACTCGATAAGACCGGCCCTTTCACTAGTGCACTCTGGAATTGGTGTATTCTGGATGAGGATACTTCAGCCATAGAAACGATGAAACAGAATCCAATCGCAAAGACATTTGCTCTTGGGCATTCCTCCGAGTCGTGGGAGCGTTTGGGCTTTGAGCATCCATTTGGCGATTTCAACCCATTTACGAACTATGTTCCAATGCGGCACACAAGAGAACAGACACTCCAAGCTATTGAGCAAATTCCAGACGAAGTCCTTGATGAATTCTATATCTCAGGTGATGCAGAAACAGTAATCAAGATGCTTGAGGAGTATGCACGCGCTGGATTGAATCACATAATACTTTGGAACGTCACAGGTATGTTCGATCTAGAGCGAGTTAAAAGCTCCTACAATGTGTTGAAGGAGATATTGGCATATGTCAAGGGATAAAGTAATACTTGTCACTCAGAATGAACACAAGATCGAAGAACTAACTCAAATCTTTGAGGAGTTCGACGTTCCATTTGAAACGACGGATATTCGCAAATACGAAATCCGCTCGAATAGTGTTGGAAATGTTTGTTTGGAGGCTGCCATTCAAGCTTTCAAAGCTCTGCAGCGTCCTATTGTCGTTGATGATACGGGCTTATACATTGAGCATCTCAATGACTTTCCAGGTGCTTATGCTGCATATGTCCTAGAAACCATTGGCCTAGAAGGAATCATTCGTTTAATGAAGGGGGCTACTGACCGTGATGCGCGATTTGACACCGGGGTAGGTTTTGCCAACGGGAGAGTCTCACGCTATTTCATTGGTACAATGTTCGGTGAGATTGCTGAAGCTCCAGCAGGAAAGGAAGGTTTTGGATATGATCCCATCTTCATTCCAGAAAATGAATCCCGCACCTATGCAGAGCTATCTCTTAACGAGAAAGTAAGAATATCTCACAGGTCTCAAGCCTTCCGCAAGTTCTTGGAGTGGTACGTTGAGCAGAACTGGTAGTACTACTTAATAGGGCGCCGTCCATTTACCACTGACAGTGGTGACAATGTCAGTTAGTGAGAAGGCGCTCAAGGCGCTTAAGGAATTGGGTTTGACAGAATACGAAACTTCCGCTTATCTAGCACTTGTGGAATGGGGTCAATTGGCTGCTTCTGACATTAGCACAAAATCACGAGTTCCCTACTCAAGAATATACGATGTTCTAAATCGGCTTGAGGAGAAGGGGTTCATCCAAGTCCAAAAGGGGCGGCCCACTATCTATGTGCCAAAGTCACCCAATGAGGTTGTTCGTCTGGTTCGCCTTGATTGGGAGGATCGCCTTGAGACAGCCGGGAAACTAGTAACCGATGAATTGCAGCCTCTCTTTGAACGTGAAACCGCCGCAACTACGCGAGATGTTTGGCTGCTTCATGGAAGAGCAGCAATCTTGGCAAAGGCGCTAGAGATGCTTGACTCTGCCAGAGAGGAGGTCATCATTACATTACCAGCTCTTTCGACAAATATCCCTGATATTGAACCTGTCGTCGACCGCGTTCTAGACATCAAAGCGTCTAAGATTATGATTCTCACATCCAGTATTGATGATAGACTTGCTTCCTTGCTTCCCCGTTCATTTAAGGTCCGGACACGCGAACGGGTATTTGGAGTTGGGATTGTTGCCGATGGTCGACAGACTCTGATTATGTTGGCCGCTGGAGAGGATGAAGAGGAGTTCCTCGGGATCTTTTCATCGCATGCTGTATTTGCAGCAATGGCTTCGGCCTACTTTTCATCAATGTGGAATGAATCTACGCCCCTCTAGGAGCTTTTATCCTATCAATAGGATTCACTCCTGAGTATTACAAAGCTACTTGGAAGTGAAATCGTTGCTTCTAGAGCAGGATGGCCAGAAAATGGGAGGCATTGATGAATCCGATTGGGAATCCTTTCTTTCACCAAGTGCTAGAGCTCTTATGAAGATTATACGCGATTTAGAAGACGATGCAGAAATTGATGTTTTTCAGCCAGGTCCAGAGATTGACAGATTGAAGCAGATAGTTGCAAGTCACAAAGGAAGTCTTCATGCTTCCCTCAAATCTCGAATTGTTGAGGTATTGAATCTGGGTGGGATAGATGTGATAACCCAGAGAGACCTGTGGAACCTTATTGAAGACATATGGGGTGAAAATGTCTCTCGGTTCAGTTCAACTGAGCTTGCAGTCCTGCGTGGTAGTCTAGAAGATCCAAAAGTGGGGCTTCGCACCCTGGCTAAACGTGTAGGTCTCTCATATTCTCAGGCACGTCGTGCGATGCAGCGGCTTCGCTTGGCGGGAGTTGTTAGAAGGGAGGGGTTACTGAATGTTGAAAAGCTCGGTCTTCAACAAATTCTGATTATGCTTGAGGCTCCGAAGCTCGTTGTTTCAAGTCCCTACATAACTAGAACACTGTTTGTAGATGGTTCCAATCCAATGGTGTTTCAGGTGGCTTCCATTCCTAGTGGCTTCATCAGCGACCTGCATAATATTATCCGCTCACTTCGTGGAACCTCATACAAAGCCTCTTGCTGGTACCTATCTAGAGGTCAGCCAATGTTTAATGGAAAGTACTGCACCAATAGAGGTGACTGGAAGCTAGATATTTTCCACTGGAAGCTGCAGCTGCGAAAGGAAGAAGATGGTCTGGTTGTTGGTGATTCGACTCCTGGAAAACCCGAGGTCATTCACTTCACCCCTGCTGATTTGAAAATCCTTGATCGCCTGATCGAGAATTATGAAGCTACTGCGAGCGAGATTGTGGAATCAACAAGCCTCTCTGATAGTACGGCATTCAGAAAACGCAGCATGATTTTGGAAAACGATATCGTCATTCCCCGTGCCAGGGTCAAAGTTCCACAGCTGAAGGACAGAGTCCTTGTAATAACAAGTCCTGAATGTGCGGGCAACATCCTAAGTGCTTGGTCTCAACTCCCTGTGACATATACAACCCGCCTAGAAAATATCGAAACAGGTGAGAAGAAGGTACTCCTTCTCGCGGCGTTGCCGCCAGGAACTGCAGAGAGTTTAACCAAAGCCCTAGACGCGTCAATGTCGAGAGTAGATGACTACTCCGCCTATATTGTATCAGCAGGGAATGAAGTCCGCCTTACTACTTCGTTCATGTACGATCGAAAGGAAAAAAGATGGAAGTGGAAT
>JBHLND010000169.1:0-6361 GCA_048937485.1 Promethearchaeota archaeon | reverse complement strand
AACGGAGGTAATATCCTACGCGTCACGTAACATATACGACACGCGTCCAGAAAGTGAAATTGGAAATCTGGTCACTGATGGTTTTCTTCATCATTTTGATTGGACCTATAACTTTGGCATCACAAACCTAGGCTTCAGGGACTACTTCAGGCAGGGGAACATAACAATTGGCGATATTGTGTCTGTGATACCTTTTGAGAACAATCTTCTAGAAGTGACTATGACAGGAGACGAGATTCTTCAGGTGCTCGAAGAGAGTCATGGCAGTTACGCCTATTCAGGTATCAGGTATAGATTCTACTATGATGATAATGACCTAGTAATACATTCTGTAGGAATCTACGAAAACGGGGGTTTCTATGCCCTATCCTCATCTAGGTCCTATAAAGGTCTCATGGCTGATTTTTGTTGGTGGACATGGCATCTTGGGCTCTATTCAGCCATTGACACCGGTGTGCATTATCGTACTGGAGTAGTTGAATATCTCAGAACTCTGGAGGACATAACTCTGTATTCAATGGATGGAAGAATCAATGAAACAGACACCGTTTGGACATATGATTCCCATCCGACTACTACGACTACCAGCGCCACAATCACTACAACAACTTCGACTATACCTCCTCCAGACCTATCTTTGTTCATGTGGGGGGCAGGAGTTTCAGTGGCAGTTGCTGCCGTAGTCTTGATTGTTCTGAGAAAACGTCACTAGCACTATCTACTGTCGTTGTAGATGGAACGGCTAATGCATCTCAAATCCCCCTCGGGGCTCCACATCTTCTTCTTGCTATTCAGCTATCCCACTCTTTACCACAATTCTTAGAGTGTCCTTGATTTTGCTCCAGTCAAATGATTTACCTGTGACGAGCGAAAAGAGTGATAATCCGTTTGATGATCCTATCAGTATTCCAGCCAAGCTCTCAGCATCTACGTCTTTCCTGAACTCCCCATTTGCTTGACCCTCTTCGATAATCTCAGCGAGAAATCGAAGTGTCCTGTTGTACTGCTTCTGGAACTTGGACCTCCAAGACTTTTGCCGCGAGGCTTGTATTTGAAGCTCAAATGTAAGCCGACATTGCTCATCGGATTCATCGAACATGGAGTCGGGTAGGAGAGCCAATATCTTCTCCAACTTGGTCCAAGCTGAGTCTTCTGGAGAGAACAATGTCCTAACTCCCTCAAGACTAGTGTCACTTGCTTTTTCCATTACTGATAGGAAGAGTTGTTCCTTGCTGTCAAAATGACCGTATATGGCACCCTTGCTATAACCACTTTCCTTGACGATGTCATCCATCGAGGTTCCATGATACCCCTTCTCTGAGAATAGTGACTCTGCAGCTTCCAGTATTGTGTTCAGAATCTGCTGCTTCTTTTCCGCAGTGACTTTTGGCATGATCCTAATCATCTCGTTTCTTTCTAATGAAACCGACTGGTTAGTTTCGAATAAATGTGTCGATTGAGGACTTTAAATTTGCGTAGGGAAGAAAGTTTATATTAAAACCGACTGGTTAGTTTTAATAATAATATAAAACCGACTGGTCGGTTTAAATCAAGAGATTAGAGGTAAGACAGATGAAAGTTGGAACAAAACAGGAACAACAGAAGCTCACGATGGAAGCAGTCACCACCGACACTGAATCTGGGATTCTGGTAAATAGCGAGGTGTCAATGGAGCTGCAAATTGAGAGTGAAAAGAAAGACCAACTGAAGGATTTCATGAAGATACTTGGAGGGCAGGGGTTCTCATTAGTTGGCAGTGCACTAGTTCAATTCTCTCTTGTTTGGTGGCTGACAATAACAACAGGTAGTGCTATAGTCCTAGCGATTGCCACCATCATGGCTTTGTTGCCTCAAATATTGATTAGTCCTTTCGCAGGAGTCCTAGTCGACAGGTGGAATCGCCGAAAAGTCATGATCATTTCAGATGGCATATCGGCCCTCATGATCGTTATTCTGGCATTCTTATTTGCTCAAGGGTCCGCCAACGTTTTCCACGTATACGGCATCATGGCAATACGTTCAGCAGTTGGAGTGTTTCAATGGCCAGCATTGCAAGCGTCAGTCTCACTTATGGTGCCTGATGAGCACCTGTCCAGAATCAATGGACTGTATCAGTCCCTATCCGGACTGGCTCAGATAGCATCGCCTCCTCTGGGAGCAATGCTTCTTCTGATCATGCCAATCCAAACAATATTACTAATCGACATTGGCACAGCAGCCCTAGCCATCATACCATTGATGTTTATAGGGATTCCACAGCCTGACAGAGAATCACCGGCTTATGATGAATCATCTATCCTGACGGAAATGATGCAAGGTGTGAGATTTCTAACACAATGGAGAGGCGGTCAATTCACACTCTTTGCTATGATGATTACGAACATGATTTTGATTCCCTCAATGTCATTGGTACCCATCTTTGCGTTGATTCACTTCAAAGGGGGTGCCTTTGAGCTGGCATGGCTTCAGTCCGCTTTAGGAATTGGAATGCTCGTAGGTGGCATATCTCTTAGCGTTTGGGGCGGGTTCAAGCGCCGAATGGATACAGTGGTGGCATCAGTAGTGGCAATGGGCTCTGCCATACTGGCGGTGGGATTAACTCCCAACGGGTTATTCTTTCTGGCTGTTGCAGGACTGTTCGTAACAGGAGTTATGGTTCCAATGGCTTCAGGGTCCATTATGGCGATTCTACAGACAATTGTCCCGAAGGAGATTCAGGGCCGGGTCTTCTCAGTCGTCATTAGCCTCTCACCATTAATGGCGCCTGCGGGTCTAGCAATAGCTGGTCCCATAGCTGAGGCCTTTGGAGCATCAATCTGGTATTTGATCAGTGGCATTGTGATTATGCTGGTGGGTCTTGTAGGACGCTTCGACTCCACAATCATGAAGATGGAAGAAACTGAGAACTTGCCTACAGCCACTCTATTGTAAATGTTGAATATATCAAGCTAAATCCAGGGGCATGGTACGACTGAAGGATCCTGTTCCTGGATACTTCTTTGCTAAGTTTCAGTAGGGATTGATGATCAACAGGGTTCTTTAGAACATCCAGAGAGTTGGCTTTTACCTTAAGGATTATACTGCGTGAGCAGAATATCTGTGACATGTGATAATCATGACGAAACCATCTTATCCAGACATTATCAAGAAACTCCCGAAAGTGAAGCACTCAATGGATGGCGTGGAGGGCTGGCTTGCTCAGGGGAAGGATTTCCAGATAGCATTCTTTGAGATTCAGCCCACAGCCAAGGTACCACCACACAGCCACGGAGCTCAATTCGGTGTTGTGATAGAGGGTGAAATGCTTCTGACAATAGGCGATGACACTCGAATCTATCGCAAGGGTGATGCATATACAATTCCCAAGGATGTTAGTCACTACGCAGAGTGCAAGTCCGTCGTTCTGGCCATGGATTTCTTTGATCAGGCAGACAGGTATGAAGCTGAATAGACTACATATTCATTCACTCCACGCCATGTTCGAGAATTCAATTGCATGAATGACTTTCTGACTGAATTCGTTTGAGTCGCACTCAAATGTGTACATCACAAATCCATCGTAGGCAAAGAAGTGCATTCGTCGGACATGGTAAATAATCTGAGGTTGAGCAATTTGCACAAGCTCCAGAAATTCATCACGCTTCAACTTCACTCGATAGCAACCTGAATGGGGTATAGCTACTGTCCCGCCATAGGCCATTAATCGTCACCTGGTTGGAAACGAAACATCAGCCTATCTAAACTTGGCTCTTGGAGCCGCATCTTGCGGTGATTTTCGTAGTGCTTATCTGAGAAGGAATGCTCAGTCAATCCATGGCGCATCCAGGAATAATTCGTGACTTAGAGGGCAGAGTCCCGCATGTACACCTGAAAGAAGGAGAAGTAGCAAAGTATGTCCTTCTTCCGGGGCCTCCCGAACGAGCAAGGCTCACTGCCTCGATGTTTGATGATGCAAAGGAGATGGGGTTTCACAGGGAGTATCTCTCTTTCATGGGAACCTACCGAGGCATAGATGTTTCAGTGGTATCAACAGGAATGGGTGTCTTCTCTGCAGTGACAGCCGTCGAGGAGCTGGCTGCAATTGGTGGAAACACCTTCATCAGGATTGGATCCTGTGCCACGTATCAGAAGGAGATCCGCTTGGGTGATAATATCATAGCCACCGCTTGTATTCGGGATGAGGGTTGTACTCTCGAGTTCGCCCCTTTGGCATTTCCTGCAGTACCGGACCTAGGAGTAATGATATCACTCATCGAGTCTGCAAAGGAGATTGGTGCAACATACCACACAGGAGTCATACGGACTTGTGAGAACTTCTATCTGCGAAACCGATCGCCGGCTCTAAATGAGCAATACGCGAAGTTGGGCGCTGTCGCTCTTGAGATGGAACTTTCTGCAATTCTGATGGCATCGATTGACCTTGGAAAGAGAGCCGGAGGCATTCTTACCGTGGGATCGAATCTTGTGACTGCTGAAAATAGGTACAAGGGACAGAGAATCAAGGATTTTGACATTGGTGAGAAGAAGATGATCCAGATAGCTCTGGAGGCAATCAAGAAGCTCGATTCTGCCTAGCAGTTTTTCTCAGAAATCTTGTGCAGTTTTCCACAGCTTTATACGTGTTCAAACAAGAGATCATTTTCCAAGAGGTGAAATATAAAATGAAAAGAAGCGAAGATACGAAAAAGGCCCCTAATAGGTCTTCAAAGCCAGGGATTTTTGAGTGGCTGGCTGGAACTACTAGATAATTGAGGTAGTCCCATATCATTGAACAGATTGGATTGTCGCCCTGAGTGACTCCTTCTGTTCAGAAACATCTTCTCCTTTTGCGAGAGCATTCATAACCGATTTGAAGTGAATGAATTCTTGATTTGAATGACTTCCTCAACCGAGTTTGAACCAGCAGCAGATTCTGACCTAGATGAGATTCTATCGCTCATCAATACGCTCAATCGCGAATGGTTCAGTAAGATTATCCCAAAAGAGCATTTTCAAGAGCCCTTTCTAACTCGAAGGCAACTTGATGAGATGGCAACTTACATGGATTTCTTTATTCACAGAAAAGAAGGTCAGATCATTGCAGTTGGATCATTTGGCTCCAGGGATGATGAGACAGCTTGGATTCCGCTGATGCATGTTCATTCCAAGTATCAAAGGAAAGGAATTGGCTCCGCCCTGATGAGATTCCTTGAAGATATGGCTAAGTCACTCAATTTTACTAGGATTCACTTAGAAACTGATAGTGAAGCAGTTTGGGCTGTGAACTTTTACAGGAAACAGGGGTATTCTATATTCAAGAAAGACAAGATTCCCTGGGGATATCACATCTGGCTTGAGAAGGTTCTGTGATGATTCCGGAAATGAAGATGGTCCAGAGGCGAGATTTGGGTTTCTCGAGCTGCCTTCAAGTTCATCTTATGCTAAAGTCATTGAAATCAGCTCTATGATTACATCCATAAGAGACCCAAATGGATTAAGAGTGCCATGCCCGACAATGATTAAATGCATCCTTTCGATCAAGCAATTGACCTTGCAGCAATTTCACCTTTCGCATACCAAGGGCATATTCCCCAAACTTATGCCAATATGATAGGTCCATTCGGTGGCATCATTGTGGCAGTCATTCTGAACGGCATTCTGAGTCAAAAAGAACATCGGGGAAACCCTGTTTCGCTAACTGTTAACTTTGCCGGACCAATCACCGACGCTCCATTTGAGCTGGCAGTTCACCTTATGCGTACAAACCGTTCAAACCAACATTGGACCGCTGAGCTCAATCAAGATTCGCAAGTAGCTGCAACAGCTACTGCGGTTCTCGCAACCCGACAAGAAACATGGGGAATGTTTGAGGCTCGCGCTCCTGCCGCACCGAAATCTGAAGATGTTGAGTCGTGGTCAGCACCACCCGAACCCACCTGGATTAAACGCTATGAGTTCAAATCATACTTGGTGATTTGATTTTGTCGGGTCAGCCAATGGAAGACTCTGAGAGCTTGCTCTGGGTACGAGACGAACCGGAACGGCCGCTTGATTTTCTCTCTCTAGCGGCAATAAGCGATGTGTTTTTCCCACGAGTCTTTATTCGACGCCAGAAACTTGGGGTGTCGAGCACGGTATCAATTACAACCTATTTTCATGCTGATACCTCTGACCTTGCACGTCAGGGAAGTCGCCCGATTTTAGCTACTGCACGTGGTCAACGTTTCTATCGCGGCTATTTTGATCAGGTCGCTGAGCTATGGAGTGATGAAGGAGAACTACTTGCTTCCAGTATTCAAATGGTCTATTTCAAAGATTGAATGGTTACACAACGCTGGCACTGCTTAGTAGATTCTGCAGAATGAAAACATGGTTCGAGGAG
>JBHLND010000168.1:0-6376 GCA_048937485.1 Promethearchaeota archaeon | reverse complement strand
ATTTCTTCATTGCTGGTTCAGCTGTATTCCATTCGAAGAATATTGAGGACACAGTCAGAACACTGAAGAAGATACTCGATAATGCATGATCAGCCAAATAGGATTTGCATTCGGAGTAATCGCATATGAAGCTCACATTTACCGAAGAAGATCCTGATGACACCCTTGAGGAACTTGCTTCGATCCTTGGATTCGTGGAAGTCGAAGTGGCTCAGTACTTTGTTGAATCTGATGGGCCATTGGAGCATTTCGATTTCGAAAACCCTCTCGAGTATAGGAAGTTCTTTGCGGAATTTGCTGAATATGCTAACCCGTTGTGGAGCTCTAAGACAGGTGTTCATTGGGACTTTGGCAAAACGCCATTTCGAGTTTCAAGTCCTACAATGAGCGGAGTGTACAGAATCCTAAGAACTGGAGGGGCTTATTCAGGAGGTCGAGAAGATGCAGAGAACTTCGAAAAGGCTGAAGCCATTGAGATTGAAGGAAGACTGCGCGAAGAATTTTTGAAGAACGCTTCACGTCTTGTGATAATTTGCATTGTCAAATTCGATTACACGAATGATGGAAGCGGTGGCGTATTGGTTGACATGGACTCATACGGAGAGCTTGGGGAGATATCACCTTTCTTCAATAGGGTCGCTTGGGATGATTTGATCTTCATTATCAATCCCGAGTACAGTACTCTTTACGTAATCGCGTTCACTGATACTGACTAGAGTCGTCTAGTAACCATAGACAATGTAATATACAGGCACATAGAGTTTCGACCTAGCAGCTTTACTGAGTTGAGAGAGATGAAGTTCTTCATAGATACTGCTAATGTCGATGCCATTCGAAAAGCCCACGAGAGAGGAATGGTTGATGGAGTAACAACTAATCCTAGTCTTGTCGCAAAAGAGGGTCGCAATTTCCGCGAAGTCGTTGATGAGATAGCATCCTTTGTCAAAGGGCCAATAAGCCTTGAAGTCGTGAGCGAGGATGCTGAAGGGATGCTCAAGGAAGCACGAGAGCTAAATGGCTGGATTGACAACGCTGCAATCAAGATTCCCCTAACCTGGGAGGGGCTAAAGGCTACCAAGGTTTGTGCGGATGAAGGAATCAAGACAAACGTCACACTCTGCTTCAGTGCGAACCAAGCTCTTCTGGCGGCAAAAGCCGGAGCCACATTTGTATCACCATTCATTGGGAGATTGGATGATGTGGGCCATACTGGAATGGAGCTCATTGAGAGCATAGTTCAGATTTATTCTAATTATGCCTTTGACACTGAGGTGATTGTTGCAAGCATTCGACACCCGATCCATGTCTATGAGGCTGCATTGATTGGTGCTGATATCGCAACTATTCCACCCGAGGTTCTTGACAAGATGGTGAAGCATCCGCTAACGGATGTGGGAATCGAGAGATTTCTTGCGGATTGGGAGAAAGTCAAAGACAAGTAGAACACTGGTTTTATCGGTGACTCGGAGAGTTTTTCGAGTAGTGACTTAAGGGCAAGAATATATGAAATATGCCTGTCAAATAAGAGAGAGGTAGTGCTGAACAATGGAGATTGAGGCAGATCTCGTAGTCTTCAATGGAAATATCATAACCATGGACCCTCGGATTCAAAAGGCAACAGCCCTGGCTGTTAAGAGCTACAAGGTTTTGGCACTCGGGGACGATTCATTGGTAGAGGACCTAGTGCCAAATGCCAAGAGGGTTATTGACCTCGGGGGTAAAACTGTTGTTCCTGGTTTCGTTGATGCTCATACACATCTAACAAGCGGAGGAGTACGGCAGAATTACGTTCAGCTTGACTCTGCTCAGTCACTTTCAGAGGCACTTGACATTCTGCGAGCTGCGCTGCCAAACTATGAAAATGGTGAGTGGGTTTTAGCCTCAAAATGGGATGAGAGTTTTTGGACAGAGAATCGATACCTCACTGCAAAGGACCTAGACAGAGTCAGCAAGAAGCATCCGATTTTTGCAGTTAGAATAGATGGACACCTGGTATCAGTTAATAGCATGGCACTAGAGAAAATGGCCATACCTGATGACACTCAAGGTTTCATGAAGAATAAGAAAGGGAATCCCACAGGCGTGCTGAAGGACATCGATGGTATGTTTGACAAGGTGCGTCCAACGGCCGAGGAAATCCGTGAAGGAATTGTTGCGGGAAACACGATGGCTAACGAGTTGGGCATAACAACAGCTATTGACAATGCTGCCGCAGGTACTCTGAAGCATGTTCGGGATGTATCGGACAGACTATCTGTCCGGATGGTCATTAATCCTCCTGTTGAACAACTCAGTCATATGATTAAGCTTGGAATCACTTCGGGGATGGGCAGTCCAATGGTAAGAATAGGGGGAGTGAAGATTTTTACTGACGGATCGATAGGTGCAGCAACTGCAGCTGTGGAAAAACCCTACAAAGGTCAGAAAGGCAACACTGGATTGCTCCTAATGGAGGAGAAGCAATACTCAAGGACTATCAAGAAGGCTGTGAGCGGCGGAATACAAACTGTAACGCATGCAATTGGAGATGCAGCAATTGAAATGGTCATACGAACGTTTGAGAATCTTCCTGATAAGGCCAGAATTCGAGAGCAACGTCACAGAATAGAGCATGCTGAAATGATAAATGAGTGGCAGATACGCAGAGCGGTGAGTCTTGGACTAATCCTCTCAATGCAACCAAACTTCGTTTCCCGATGGCAAATGCCTGGTGGTCTCTATGACAACCGATTTGATGAGGAGCGAGTTCGTGGCATGAATATGTTCAGAGTGGCCCTAGATAACGGAGCAAGGATTTGCTTTGGAAGTGATGGCATGCCCTACGGTCCGCTCTATGGCATTTGGGCAGCGACCACTCATCCAAATGAAAGAGTCAGACTTACTGTAGAAGAAGCAATCAGATGTTACACAATGGAAAGTGCCTATGCTTCCTTCATGGAGAACACCGTTGGGAGCCTAGCTGTGGGCAAGCGTGCAGACTTCGTAGTGCTCTCGGAAGACATCTTAAGGGTACCTCCAGATAAAATCAAAGACATTAAGGTAGAAATGACAATCGTGGGCGGATTCTTCGAGTACTCCGCCCTAGGAACCTGAGGAGATTCCATGGGTAGAATCAAAGTCTTGGGAGATGAATTGGTTTCCCTGATTTCAGCGGGAGAAGTGATAGAGAATCCCTCATCTGTCGTAAAGGAGTTGATTGAAAACTCTCTAGATGCTGGAGCAACACACATAGAAGTGGATATTCTGCGAGGTGGAATCGATAGGATTGTTGTGTCTGACAATGGGACAGGCATACTGAAGGAAGATTGCCCAATCTGTCTTCTCAGGTATTCAACCAGTAAGATAGACAAGAAAGAAGATATTGATGAAATCACAACCTATGGTTTTCGTGGCGAAGCCCTGGCAAGCATATCTGCTGTGGCAAATATGAGAATCTTCACTCGTGCCGTTGGACAAGAGTTAGGAACCACGCTGGTATCTCGAATAGGAGAGGGCACAAAGATGAGCGATGCCTCCCGCCCAGCCGGCACAAAAGTGGAGGTTTCAGACCTTTTCAAGGAGGTTCCTGCAAGAAGAAAGCATCTGAGCACCCCTCAGAAAGAGGCACAGAGAGTCTTGGACATTGTGATGCGACATGCTGTTATCAGATACGATGTTGGGTTTCACTTGGTAAGAGACGGTGTAACTCAGATCGATTGTCCTCCGAATCAGACAGCACGAGAGAGAATCGTTCATCTCTGGGGACGGGAGATTGCGAAGAAGCTTGTAGACTTCAATTATTCAACGGATGACATCGAATTCAGAGGATTTGTTGTTCGCCCACCGGTTTCCAGGGGCAATCGTAGCCGTGAATACTTCTCAGTTTTGAATCGGCCCATTGATAATACTAGGTTGAGTCTGGCTGCAGAGAGAGCCTACTCAACTCTATTGATGAAGGGAAGGTATCCGATGTTTGCTATAGACATCGTTGTCAAAGCAAATCATGTTGATGCAAACGTGCACCCCACAAAGAGAGAGGTGCGAATCCTAGAAATAGAGAGAATAGCCAATATTCTAGCAGTGACGGTCCGAGAAGCTCTGCAAACTGGACCGCTCCAAGAAACACCCCCCCGACTGCAAGAGTACATCGAGGCAAAGCCATTGCAGTCTGCCGAAAGAGAGTCCGAACCTGTTTCTTTGGCCAGTGTTTCCTCAGAACCTATGGAAACCCTCGCAGAGCAACTTGATTTCTCACACCTCTCTACTTCAATTGATGAGGAAGGAACAGAGATTCTTGGAGGAGTCTTTAGAATAATAGGGCAGATTCACAACCTCTACATCTTGCTTGAAGTGGAGGATGGCCTACTGATTGTGGATCAACATGCTGCACATGAACGAGTGTTGTATGAGTGGTTGAGGAGGCAGGCAAATGAAGGCAGCATTGCTTCACAGGAGCTTCTCGAGCCTATTGTCTTAAGTCTTGACGCAGGTGATGCCGAGAGGATAATGGAGCTTGCTGAGAGTCTGGAGAATGTTGGCTACTCAATTAGTAGCTTTGGTGGAAATGAGGTTCTTGTATCGTCGGTTCCGGAAATCCTAGGCCATAGAGCTAATGAGGATGAATTGGTAGCCCTTGTTGACAGAATGGTGGAGATTGGGATAAACGAGGCCACCACTTCGTTTATGGATGAGGCTATTAAGATTACAGCGTGTCACTCAGCAATTAGAGCAGGAAAAGCATTGAATGCAGAGGAGATACGAGACCTTCTTTCTGTTCTTTATGAAACCAAAAGCCGGCACCATTGCTGTCACGGGCGTCCAACAATGTTGAAGATTCCAAAGATGGGCATAGACAAGGCAGTTGGTCGATTAGGTCCTGAAGCTATAGAACGTTACAGAGCAAGGCATCGTATCGGCAAGTGAGCTTGGAAGCGAGGAGCTGCTAATGACTACCAAGATTAATTCTGAGGATTTGCCAGATATACGGAACAGAGTATATGAGCTCCACATCAAGCTAGGCAGTTTCGGATATTGCTCTGAGGAATTTTGGGCTGTTCATGATGAATTGGTCAAACTGTTAGATTATGGAATTCGTATTGCTCTTCATGAAAACGACGAGAAAACAGCAAATGAGTTCAAGGAAATGTGGGATAGACTGAAAGAGAGAGTTCCTTCAGGATATTGGAAATAGAGAGAAGCTGCAAGAATAGATCCTGCAGCCCAATTCACTATCTTCGTTTTAGAAGTATCACAACTACTATAGCTACGATAGCTACTCCAGCACCTCCAATTATGAGAAGCGTGAAGTCTGGTGCTTCATCAGTAGTTGTCGTAGTTGTGGTTGTTGTGGTCGTCGTGGTTGTTGTGGTTGCTGTGTCCTCAACAAGCTCACTTACGATAATGTTGTCAACCATGCATCCTGGTTCTAACGCCAGCTCGAATTGCGAGGAAACTGGCAGTTCATTGTCAGTCCATGTGATTCTTTGAGTTCCGTTGACATAAACATTGAATGTTCCATCGGTCAGGTGAGTTACTTCAATGTGGAACCATGTGTTGTTGACAGGTGTTAGCCAGTATTCATGCCAAGTGGAATGATTATCTTGCGACTTTGCTATATGTATCGCAGGTTCTTCAACAGACCAGGATGATTCTGCGAATGCAATAGCATAGCCGTTTTCTACTCCTTCCTCCAGATACCAGCCATCTTTTGTTAGGTAAACAGCACTATGGTGCCAATCTCTGGTAACTGCGTAGAAGTCAAATTCCCATTTACCATACACAACTGTACTGCTACGGTTTGCAATGTTGAAATCAGGACCTGGACCTGATACAAGAACTCCATCTGTGATGGCCCAATTTTCTGCCATGATGGAGGGCCCCCCTGATATGTTGAGACCCATCGTTTTCCATCCATCCAAGTTTCCGTCATTAAAGTCCTCTGACCAAACCTCCACGAAGGAAAAATCACTTGGTTCAACCGCACTGAGTTCGCTTGCTGAGATTGAGTCCCCAAGGATTACCATCGATGGAAAGAAGATTCCTGAAACAAACAGAAAGCTGATTATTAGTAACATTCTCTGCACAATCTCTCCTCCATTTGTGGCAGTTATCACCAATTGCATGGCGAAAACTGAAGACAATCATTTGCGAACCCCTATTTTATACCTACCACTAATTAGATTACCAATTCACTAATTAGCGTAAAGTGATACGGTGACGTTAATATCAGCGGATTTCAGAAGACTGATTAACTATTGTGTATTTGGGAGTTCACCAGAAGGAGATTATGACATGGCAACCACATTAAAGGCGTCCACGAAGATACTTCAGCTAGCAAATGAATATCCTTTCTTATTTGACACACTTGTCGATATTTCACCCAAGCTCAAGAAACTTC
>JBHLND010000167.1:0-6404 GCA_048937485.1 Promethearchaeota archaeon | reverse complement strand
AGATCCCAAGAAACCATCCGGTTCCTTTGACCGGTTCTATGACTCTGCCACTGGGGAAGCAGACGTGGATGTGCTTCTGGAAAGGGTCATGCTGATTGTGGATGAAGCTGTCAATGACCACGTGTCTGTTCCCAACGGCGTACTCAGAGCAAGCTCGGTGAAATTCCATGTGGCAAACTCTCTTGGAGTAGATGCAAAATCAAAGTCAAGTATGGTCTTTGGTTACTTCACTGCAAGAGCCGAAGATGGAAACGGCGTCGGAGAGGGTGTCCAGCGTTGCTGGTCCAGAACCCTTGGTAACATTGACTTTGCACAAATTGGGTCGAAACTTCAATCCCAAGCTTTAGATGTAATCAAGGCTAAAGGCTTCAACGAGAAGTGGGAGAATGTTGTGGGAGTTTTGGCTCCAAGCGAAGGGAGCGAGATGCTTGCTGGTCTTGTTGGCTTTGCCACATCTGCTGAGAATGTAAACAAGAAAGCAAGTCCGTGGACGGACAAGGTAGGCGATGCAATTGCTCACAAGAGCGTAACAATATCGGACAATGGACTCTCAGAGTTGGGTCTACTGAGCGCTCTCGTAGATGATGAAGGTACTCCAATGCAGACCACCTCAATAATCGAAAAAGGCGTTCTCAAATCATATCTCTACGATAGCTACAATGCTAATATGGTGGAACTCAAATCCACTGGAAATGGCATTAGACGTGGCTCTCGCGACGCTCAAGGCTCTTTCTCCTCTCCTGCAGCTTGTGCAACAACAACGCTTGAGGTTCCAAAAGGCAGTAAGAGCTTTGACAAAGTAATCAGCGAGATTGACAAAGGTATCTATGTTGAGCATTTCGCCTGGCCTCAGGTTGATCCATTCACAGGAACCTTCTCAAACGAGATTCGGAATGGCCAATTAATTGAGAACGGAGAACTTACTACCAAGATTAAGTACGCCTTGCTTGTCGGAAATCTCTACGAAGCACTTACCCGAGAGGTTGTGTTTACATCCGAACTTGAGGTTCATGGGAAACGGGTCATGCCCACGATGGCAATTTCTGGAGCTGAGATTGTAGGACAATAGACCTGCAATATCAGCACACCTCACCTTTTTCCTAATTCAAGTTCGACACTTTGGAAAGCCTAAAAAGTGGGTGGCATAAAACAGTCACAGGCTCGTTTGGGAGGCGTGTCCGACATGAGCAAGCTCAAGCAGATTTGGGATGCAGAGGTTGAAAGAATTAACCAAGCCCTGGAAGAATTTCTCATAATGAAGCGTGACGCCGCGCACTATCTAGGGGCAGCGCATGACCAATACTATGACAATATTCGAGAATATATCATGCGTGGAGGAAAGCGCCTGAGGCCATTGGCAGCGGTAGCTGCCCACAAAGCGGTGAAAGACAAAGTAGAGAGTAAATTTCTCTATAGGGCCGCATGTTCCTTTGAGATTCTTCATAATGGCTCCTTACTTCATGATGATCTAATCGATCACGATGAAACCCGTCGCGGTGGACCGACCTTTCATGCACGATATCGAGAATGGATAAAGGATGAATTCGGTGCAAGGAAGGAGAGGGCTGATGACTTCGGAATGACAATGGCCATTCTAGGCGGCGATTCCCTAATCAATCTTGGAGCAGAAGCAATCACCAAGGCTGATCTGGATGCGGACGTTGGGATGATGTGCCATCGGTATTTCCAGATGGGCTTTAGTGAAATCGTTGAAGGTGTGCTCCTTGAGATGATGATGATAACTGACCCCAAGGTGACTCCTGAAACATATCTTGAGATGATACGTCTCAAAACGGCTGCTCTGTTTGAAAAAGCACTCTTATTGGGTGCCACAATTGCTGGGGCGAGTGAGTCCCAACTCAAGGCGTTTAGTGAATATGGTGTTAAAGTTGGCCAAGCGTTTCAAGTTCAGGACGATATTCTTGGATCCTTTGGCGATGAAGCCAAAACGGGAAAATCCTCTTCTGGTGACATCCGTGAAGGAAAGAAGACTATGCTTCTGATTCAAGCTCTAAAGCTGGCTGACGATAAACAGCGTACAACTCTGGAAGCGCTTCTGGGAAAGGTTGACATGACTGACGATGAAGTAAATCAAGTAAGAGAGATCTTCAAGGAATCTAGAGCATTAGATACGGCTCAGGAATTGATGAGTAGACTCCTGAGAGAGGGCCAAGACGCTCTGAAAAAAGCAGAGCCGCCACTTAGGCCTGAATACCTTGAATTTCTGCTTGAATTATCGGAGTTCCTTACAAGCAGAGCCTTCTAGTCAGGTTAGTCTGTTCCTATATGACGAAGACTGAGGAGAAGAATATACTCCCCCTTCGTGGCAAGCAGCTCTTCGAGAGGCTCCTTCATTGCTGGTAGGTTCTTCTTCACATAACGAAGGAATGTGTCAGTCGAATCAGCCAGTGCGCGTCTCATTCCGTCGATGTGTTCAAGAAGAACTGCCTTTGCCTCCTTTTCGGTCAGTTCGCCAGAAATTATCTTTCTCTTCAAGATGTATAGAATGTCTTCTGCCAACTTCCTCGAATCCGTGACAAGCCTCTCTCTCGGTGTCATTCGTTTCTGTCCAACTTGGGGCGCCTTTGAGCGCGCTCTCTCAAGTATCTCTCGTATCTCCTCCTCGCTCATGTCCTCTTCAGTTTCTTGCTCAACAACAAGCTTCTTCCATACTCTTTTGCCCTGAAACTCCAGAGGCTCCACGTACCCCTTTGCATGCATCGACAGCAAATGCTTCTTGAATTCCCCCTCGGTCATCACTGAACTTGGTCCGGAAAGGTTTACATATTTCTGATATAGAGCGCCCTCAAATTCAATGATTGCCCATCCGAATGCCTGGATAATATCGAACTCTATTCTCTCCTCGTATTCGCCAGGACCCAACCTGTCAAACATCCCTATCCACCCAAAAGGTGTGAGGGTAGTTAATCCTCAATGCAATATGAAGGTTGGTTGTTCCACTCGCGATTCAAAAAATCGAACAACCGGTCGAGTTGGTCGTATATCCTTCTATTTATAGCAACGACATATCGGAATTCTCTGGAAAAAAAGAGAGAGGGTCGGACTTCAACGTCCGCCCTTTGAGAGCTATCGTTTTCGAATGACCAGGATGATGATTACCATGACCACGGCTGCTGCTGCTATACCCACAGAAACAATAATCCAGTCAATGCCTCCTGGTTCCTCTGATACCACCACAGTGAAGTATGCTCTGATGGCTGTATTGCCTGCATCATCTTCAGCTTCTATCCACAGCTCAACAGTGCCTGTAGCATTAGCTATTTGAGTGACATAGAGATGATTGCCAGAAGTTTCCATAGGAATGGTTACTGGGCTGTTTCTGTTGTACTTCAACTCGACCGCTGAAACTGCTCCGGGGTCTGTCACAGTGGCTGACACTGTGATCGTAGTTCCATCCAGAGTCACTTGAACATCACTGATTCTGGGTCCCACTTCATCAACATCAGGTATAGTGTTTTCTCCTCTATCGCCCACAGCCCAATCAAGGACATTCTCCAAGAAGATGATGTTGTCGAAAGTATCAGCTTTACCATAGTCGAAGTTGCTGAAAATAGTTGTACCAGTTGTGAGTAGTCTTAGGTTTCCTATCTCCTCCACAGCGGCCAAGGGTATCTGATCTCCATTTAAAGCATCTGCGGTATTATCATAGATTACCTCAATTGGAGGTGTATTGTCGTTGACCTGATAGCCTGTTTCATCTGTTATGACAATAGGCATCACTGGATTGTCTTCGGTGAAGTACAGACTTGCAGGAGAGTAGAATGTTATGGCGTCCACACCAAATGTGAGGTTCAGAGCATCATTGGGAACAGGAATATCGGTGATGTCAATATACCATGGCTGGTATGTATTCATCATGTTTACGGTGTCCTCATTGATGCGAATGTGAGCGCCAATCGCATTGAGTATCGAATTGGGCCTTGCTATATTGATGTATCCCTCAGCAGCAGAATGGTCTCCCCGTCCAGTGATTATCAAGCCCTTGTTTCCTGAGGCCGCCCAATCGGATATAGCAGTCAACTCGGCTGCTGTATACGCATCAAGAGCACATGTAATTATGAGAAGGTCAACATCCGTCAGATTGCCTACAGTGAAGGGAGTTGTTTGCTTTCTCATCTCAAAGCCCTTCCGTGCGAGCGTCTTGTTAAGCTCTGTTAGCTTATCTTCCCCTTCGTAGAGAATATAGTCGTTTGAGTGCGCATAATCAACGAGAGCAATGTAGTTATACACGTAGCTGACATCTGGTGCATCGATGTTGTGTGTTAAATTATAGTAGAGGGCAAGAGTGCTGTTAATTGCCAAAGAAAGACAATCCTCTGTGAACGCCTTTATTGTTGGATTTGTATCTATTGCTCTATCTTCGCTGGTTGGATATGCTGCAACCACAGTATCGTAGTACGGATGCGAGAAAGTTGCTCCATCGACCACAATCTGGCTCACATTACTAACCAGAGTTTCAGTGGGAGGATTAAGATCAAATTCCAGTAGATTTTCATTGATATCAGCTTCATAGCCCGAATGTCCAGTCCAATCATCGTCGGTGTGAATAGGAATGTGAGGGTCCGCGACATAATGGCTCATGACACCCATTGCGAAGAAGCCTGCTTCCCAGTTTCCAGCCGTAAAATTGTCTCTGGTGTAGTTGTACCAACGTGCGGCCGCCTGCGGTGCGTTTCCGTACCCAGTTTCCGGATAGTAGAGGTGATTCACCCAGTCTTGCCAGGCTTGGTCAGGAGTTGTGCTTCCAGATATCAACTCAATTGAGTAATAGTCAAAAGCTGCAGCCCAGCTGTCGTTTGTAATACCTTCTACAGCTTCATTGACAATGAACATGTGTGTTGCGAGACCCCAGGCTCTAGTAGCTCTTGGACCTGGTACAAAGATGAACAGGGTTCCCAAGAACATGAACAGAAGCGTGAGGACCTTGATGCGTTTCTTCATAATCTCAGATGTGCCGGCTATGTCCTATTAAAGTGGTGCTTTCAAGGAGTACTGACTAATCTTCTGTGTTCCAAGAGATTGGTTAACCAGTCCATCTCACCAAGGGCAGACAGACTGGTTGGTCAATCCTCTACCTTCGCTTTTTCATCAACACAATGACGATTGCGACTGCAGCGATGCCTCCCGCTAGTACTCCCACGAGAAGCAAATCAGGTATAACGAACGGCTGCGTGCTTGGTGTAGATGCTATTCTTTCTCGCAAGATAAACCAGTCGCCATCGTATGTCCAAAGTCTTACTGTGAATGTCACATTAGTATTGGCAGGAATATTCTTCAAGTACCCTACCCAGTAATTTCGCTCTCTCTCCATCTCTTCAATAATCTCGCCTGATCCCGCATCGTAGAATATCTTTGCTGTATGGAAAGCCAGACTCGATGGATATATTGCATTGAATCGAATCTCTATCTCATATCCGCCTGTCTTTGCAGTTACTAATGTTGTGACATTATCAATCACGGTTCCGCTTCTTATGAAGAGGGGCATAAGGTACTCAGTTGTGTTGAAGGAATGCAGGTTCATTTTGAAGGGGATTAGTCCCGTAGGATTAGTATGCACATCCCAAGTTACTCCTCCAACTCCTTGAGCTGGGCTTTCAAAGATCCCAGAAACAGAATCAAGATCCATCGAACCTATCTCGTAGATCGTTCCATTTAGGGAGATACCAAAGGTGTGGTTATTTCTCATTGGAATTGTGAATTCGAAATCTGCACCAGGTTCTGCTAGTGTGCCCACAGGGATGTCGAAATCTATGCCCAACGCTAGATCTGAGGTTGCGTTGGCTACTAGGCATCTTGCCTGGCAAATACTCCAAGTATCAAGTGCTCTCTCTGCCTGCTCCAAATACAGCTCGGACAATGTGATGTTGTGTCCTTCTTCTACCATGTCGTCAATGAGAGATCTTGCACTAGCAACTTCATCCTTCGCTAAATCCCAAATATCCATGAATCGGTCTACCCACACTTTCTCACCGTACACAAAATCATTTCTTCGATCAAGAACCAGAGTTCGTCGGTCAAGAATTGCTTCCTGAATGTCTGAGAGTGTAAGCGTTCCATCAGGTCCACTAGGCTCGTTCACAAAGACTCCAGTTAGTGTACGAAGTAATGTGTCTCTTACATGCGCATCTGAGCCTGTGTAGAATAAGTCGGTAATACCTGCTTCCCCATCTCCATAGAAGTAACTGGCACTGGCAATCTCAATCCCATCATAACCATAGACGTGTCTGTCTGCAAATACAGGGCCGTATGGTGCACCATATACCGGATGCGCCATTATGGCCAATGCGCCTTGTGCATGCAGATCATCTATTGCTGTCTGCAAATCCCCAGTTATGACGTTCTCAGTCATGCCAATACCTACAGTATGTATGACAGATGAAAGC
>JBHLND010000166.1:0-6419 GCA_048937485.1 Promethearchaeota archaeon | reverse complement strand
CGATGATAAACATGGGAGTAGTCCTCTATGCAGGTGTTGATTACGGAAAAATCCTAGAACAAGCAGAACAGGAAGCAGATGTCATCACATGGGATGGCGGCAATAATGACATTCCCTTTTACAGACCGGATTTGCACATTGTTATAGTAGACCCTCACAGACCAGGTCACGAGATATCCTACTACCCGGGAGAAACAAACCTTAGAATGGCAGATGTGGTAATCATCAACAAGATCGACACAGCAGACTATGAGTTCGTCGAAGAAGTTAGAGAGAACACCATGGCAGTCAATCCAACCGCAATTATTGTCGACGCGGCATCGCCTGTAAGAGTAGAGAATATAGAAGCCATCAGAGGAAAGCGGGTGCTTGTTGTCGAGGATGGTCCTACAGTAACACATGGAGACATGCCATATGGAGCGGGATACATTGCAGCCAGGAAAGCTGGGGCTACGATTATCGATCCAAGGCCCTTTGCAGTGGGGAGCATAGAAGATACATTTGAGAAGTATCAGCACCTCGAAGATGTCCTGCCAGCTATGGGATATGGTAAGAAGCAAATGCAGGAACTCGAGAAAACCATCAACAAGGCGGACGTTGATGCAATTGTTATAGGTACACCGATTGATCTTGGTAGGCTGATAAGAATCAACAAACCCAGTACAAGAATTCGATATGACCTTCAAGAGATTGGACGGCCAAACCTCGAGGAGATCCTCGCCGATTTTGCCAAGAAACATAAACTCCTCTAGAAGTGAAACTTGCTAAATTGGGACAGGGGCCAATACAGGCCCCAGAAACCCTACTTGTGAGTTCATTCACCAAAGGTCCTGAGACTGACTTGAGGCGGATTTCGCTTGAACATTCTTGTAGAATACTGATTGAAAGGTATAGAGTAGGGACAAGTAGATAATTTGGTAGATGAAGAATGATAGTAGAAGGCCACTATTGCCAAGAAACAGAACAAAAGCCAATTCAATAGTAAGCTGAATAACGAAGACTACAATTGCGAACATGATAACGGCCTTCAAAGTATAGCCAATGTTCTTTCCTGTGAGTCTAAAGCTAGTTGAGAGTGATTGGAAAGGACCGTGGTCTTTTTGCATGGCATCAACCATTGCGACCAGAAAGAGTGTGAATGCAAACAGGAGGAGAACCATAAGAAGAATCGCTTGGCCAGAATATGCCCCTGCTAGCTCTAAATCCATAGTATCAATCGCATCCAGCATCAAAAGACTGATGATGCTGAGTGGTCTTAATATGAGAGTCATGACTGAAGAAATCACAAAGTACACAATGGTGAGCGGAACAATCCGTCCAATTGCCTCCGAAAAGCATTCACTTACATTCGAGTGACGACCTGCATAGGTTTCAAGCGCCAACCTAATGGCGGCTCCAGTAATCAGAATTTGAATCAGAAAGCCAGCGAACATCAGTACAGCTCCAGCTGCTATCGGCGTTGAAAGCACAGAGGGGTCTGGATAGATTTGAAGTAGGTCACTTACATTGAGTATGAAAGCCAATGGATCAGTGACAGCAATAGCACCAACAATAATCTCGTCTAGGGCTAGTATGACAAGAAGAACATAGCCTTGAATGAATCCAAATATAGCAAACATCAGGATTATGGAGAAGAATGCTCCAATCCGCTTTGTAAATATGTTGAATATTTCCTGAATGATGCCCCAAGCACCAAGTCTTATCCGTCCTGGTTGAATCTTATCATCTGGGAGTCCAAGTTCATCTTCAAAAGCCATTGCACGTCAATCCCGTTTAGACTGCGAAGAGTGGCATCTTATAATCTCTGCGGACACTGCTACAAAGGGATAGGCAAGGGACCTACGCAGGTTTGGGTCTTGAATCTAATATTTCCATGAACTTCATTCCGCCTGCTCTTTCAAGCAACTCCTCAAATGAAAGGACATATACACTTGGAGTGACCTCCGTGCTGTTCTTAGTGATTCGTTTCACGTCCAGAATCAAAGAATCGTAGTTGGCTGATGGACCACCCTTCGGAGCGATATACAGATTCAGAATGTCCATGCTATAGGGATCGTTCATGTCCTCCTTTGCAATCTCAATTTGGGCTTCTTCGATCTCACCTAGCTCTAGGAGATCAGTTCGTAGAGCTGTCAGATTCACCGTTGCGCCTTTGATCTTCTTCTCTGATAGTCCCATAACCTCGAGCTGAGTCTGTGCGTCGTTGGTTCTGCCAATATCCCAAAAGAACTGACCATCCATACCGCATATCGGGCATTTTCCAGCCTCATGCCTTGAGGCAACATCACCAAGAAGGAAGCCTTCAAACACTGTTCCTGTGCTATCCAAGTGGAATAGAGCGGTATGGCCAGGTTCATCCTCATCAACGAACTCGTAGCTGCCGTCCTCATTGAGTCTTACAAACTCCCATGACATCATGAGAGGAGAAAGGTTGTGATACGGTCCATGGTAGTCGCATTGCACCGCAAAGGAAACCTTGCTTTCAGAGGATGCATATCCTCCAATAATTCGAACTTCTTTTGCGCCTTTGTCAGCAAGAGTCTGACGAATATCTTCGGCGACACGAGGATAAATCTTCTCTCCGGCAAGAAGAACGACAACCTTCTCAGGAGACTCATAGTCCGCTTCTGCCATGGCTCGGAAGAACCTGTTTCTTAGATAGCTAGGCATACCAGTGATTGCGTTGGCCTTGAAGGTCTTCGCAATCTCGACTAGCTTGTCAGTAGGAATAGCACCGCCCGCGCTGGTTGCAATGTAGAATTTGCTCAATTGCTTCAAACCTGCATTTACAGCATGCCAGCCAAGATGTGGAGCGTAGGGAAAAAGATTCATTGAAGAGGCTTCCCAACCATCCTTAGCAAATGGTTCTACCGCAAGTTGACCACACTTGTAGCTATTCTTCTCCAGGAGGTCATTGTCATATCTCGTCAGAAACACAGGTGACGGCAATCCCGAGGCTCTTCCCGAACTGAGCCAGAATTGAAGGGGCGAATAATTGTAAGTAAGCCGGTCCTTTAGACGGTCCATTGCAGCATCAGCACCCAAGTGAAGCTTGACACGTGCACCATTATTTCGGAGAAACTTGTATTGGTCGGATTTGCCACTCTCTTTTGAGTAATTCATCATGTTAGTAATAATCTCAGCGGGTTGACGAGGGCCACCATCGACCTCTTGAGGGTTCAACACAAAATCACGCAGATTGTCCTTGTAGTCAATTTTCCTAACAAGTGGAATCTGGTGCTTTGCCCAATCTTCAATGCAAGTGATATTGAATGGATCGATATTGCTCTCTTTGAAAAGCCTGCGGTAGTACGGGTGGTTGGGCCAAACTTGGTACCGTATGAATGCACGGAATTTCTGATCCTGCATTCTCTTGATTTCGCGGTGATTGGTTTGCTTGAGCTCATTGAATGTGAAGGTAGTCTTTGTCAATTCCGTTTCCTCGCTTTGAGAGTGGGGATCTAGAGCCGCCTCTGAAATGCGGGGATAATAAAAGTTGCGAGTAGAATAAGTAGTCGTATCACATGGATTTTAAGGTACACAACGGAGAAACCCATAAGTAGTAACAATCGCCACTTTGAGTTGCTAGACCAGTTGGTGACGGAGTGTTAGTAAATTGTCTGAGTCCGATGAAAAGCTTCAGAAAGCCATTACAGAACTAGGAAAAGGAAACAACAAGAAGGCCTTTGGCGTTTTCAAAGATGTTTTCGAGTCGAGAAGAGACGCTTTTGTAAAGAAGGTCAACGAAAACCCGAAGTCGCCAACCTTGATGCTCGAAGCATTGCACATGATTCATGCACTTGTTTGGCTTCGAGTAGCGGAGGCCGGAACGGATAGACGCAATGCCATGGAACTTTATGGCAAAGCAGTAGGGACAGCAGAAGCCGCAAGGACTGCATTAGGACCACTTGTTGGAGGCCTTGCTCAATGGGCAAAAGAGCAGAATATCAAGGTCGTCTACAACAAGGCGCGAGGGCTTCTCGCCGCAACTCAAGACCTTGAGGAGATGGCCAGAAAGGAACTTGAAGCATTCCGAAGCATGGGATGAGATTTGGATAGCGTTCAACTTCCTCTTATGTGGTTCAAGCCATAAACCCTAAATCAATACGGATAGAAAATATTAGTAATAGGAGGACCAATGCTCTGATTGTTGCATTTGTGAGCTTGTCCGTTGCACCTGGCGCTGATGAAGAGATTGTAAGAGACCTCGTTAGGGACTCAATAGTGGAAGAAGCATGGCTTACGACTGGCGAATTTGATGTATTGCTAGTTCTCAAGGCAAAAGACACTGAAGAGATTAACAAGTACGTTAATGATGACATTAGAAGTATTGAAGGCGTGATCCGTGCGGTTGTGACGTTCGGACTCCAATCTATTAAATCAGAAGGTTAACGGTCACTCATATATTTGGACCACTTCTCCGCAGGAAATCGTTCTCTCATAATTCTCAGCTCTGACAGCACACAGTCTTCCAGATTTACATCAAAGTGATTTGCCAATTGAACGAAAAGCGAAAATGCCTGGGCAAACTCGCGCTTGAGGCCCGAATGCGCAGGTGTTTCATGGCCTAAGCCCTCTGCTTTGTACCCCTCCTCCACGGTTATATAACGAGATATTTCACCTAGTTCTTCAATCAAATGGGCGAATACTAGCGATGCAGGAAACTTGTCCCAGCCGCGTTCCTTCTCAAATAGCGCCTTAGTCTTCTGTATCTCACTCAAATGCATCTAGCTCATCCTCTTTGTTATTTGCATTACCTGAGCGCGGGCATGATCCAGAGCTGATTCAGATGGATTCTTCAAAGGTCCTAGTTCTGTCGTATCGGACAAGGGAGTACCACCCAAAAACATGGCTTCACTCACAACACCCATCATGTTTACAGGAGGGAGTATTGCTGCAGGGAGTTTCATCGCAGACTTCAGGTCTTTTATGTTCGTAACAATTGTCCAAATGCGAGAACCATCTGAGCATCTACATTCAGTTAAGGTGGTGGATCCTTGAATGGGAGATATTTTGCTGATTTCCACAGCGACCATATCAACCGCATTCCCTGGATCTTCGCCATACTCCCTTAAACGATGCTGAAATCCGGTTACAATTCGTACAGCATATACAACCTCTGCCAATGCAATTTTTTCGCTCTGAGAGGCAGGAGAATAAGACTGATTTCGTATAGAGGCCTTTATCATGTCTGACAGTTGGGTTATTGCATCCACCAAACTCTTGGCTGCTTCAAGGTCTGCAACGGATTTGCTATCCATGTACGAATACTTGACCTCGTAGAACAGCGCGCCAGCTGTTTTAATGAGTTCATATAGCTTTGAATAGTCAAGGTGAGTCTTAAGCTTCCGGTTCCCCACTACCTCATTCAATCTTCTGAGTGCATCTTCAAGGACAAGCACTCTTGCATCCTTTGCAGTGTCCAACAAATCTCACCATGGTGAGCGATGCACTCTTCCCTGATAAAAACCTCGTCAAGAACAACTTGCCAACAAAGGAAAATAGGACTAAATATCACCCCCATTGAGTACAAAATGTCGAGTTTAACTTATCACGAGAAGTGATATAAAGCTAGAAAGGATAACGGCCCTTAGAAGACCCGATTCTCCGAGAGGTGTAAACATTGATTCAGGCTGTCTTCATAATAGCAGATAGTGGTCTATGTTTGATTAGTAGGGCTTATGGACAAGCTGCAGACGGGGGAATAGATGATAACCTGATTGGAGGGTTCCTTCAGGCAGTTGGCTCATTTGGAGAGGAACTCAGAGGTGGGGGAATGCTTGAGGACATGACCTTCCGAGGCTTCAAAATCGTGCTGTCTCGACACGAGGGTTTTATGGTTGCTGGCATGATTGACCAGACTGATGATAGAATCTCAGCAAAGGCTGTTCTTGGTGATGTAGGAGAGGGTTTTTTCAAGGGATATCGAAGCAAGATCGTGGACTTCGATGGCAGTTTGGATCATTTTACAGGTTTCGAATCTAAAATTGATGATATAACAAAGAATGGAACTGCAGCAGAGAAGCGCGTTATTGTACCGCTCCTCAAAGGAAAAGTTTCTCCAATGCTTGTACGGCTAGGACAAATGACACAAGGTGTCTTTGATGTGGCCAAAATGTGTGCTGGAAAACTTACTGTTAATGATATAGCCTATGAGCTTAAGATGCCAATTAAGGAAGTGACAAAAGCAATTCACTCTCTTGAAGACATGGACATGTTAGAGTGGAAAGAAATAGGCTAGGCCCACACATTCATTGTGAGCCTACCAACCTACGATTTCTACTGTGTCTGGCCCCATTCGTTTCCTGTGGCAATTAGAATCAAGCCAATAACGATTAATCCAGGTGCAAGCACTCCAGGGATTGTGTAGGAATGCCCAAACACAACATCAGCTAGAACATGGCGACCGGCATGAATCA
>JBHLND010000165.1:0-6480 GCA_048937485.1 Promethearchaeota archaeon | reverse complement strand
ACTTCATCCCAGTGCCTTTATAGTTCCCACTTGTTTAGCTTGTGCAGAACGGAGAAATGGAATAGGTGGAAAGGAGTTGCAGGAATTACCAGTTGAAGAATCTGCAGGGCGTATTCGAGTAATTCTTCTTCTTGTTCTTTCAGTATCTATGGTTTCCAGTGCAAGCATTCTCATCAGGTTCAGTGTTTCTCCACCCCTAGTCATTGTTTTTTGGAGAACACTCTATGGCGCGATAGTTATGGCAACTCTCGGGGGTATTAGAGGTGACTTGAAGGAATTCAAAAGCGGACAGGTGAGAGCTACTTGGCCGTGGCTTGTTCTAATAGGCATCATCCTCTCCCTCCATTTCTCAACTTGGTTCACTTCATTATTTGAAACCACAGTGGCCGCCAGCGTCGTATTAGTAAACACCTCGCCAATCTTCACAGCAATTATCTCTACGGTCTTTCTTGGTGAATCACTAAGAAGAAAGTCTTGGGCTGGTGTATTGGTTGCCGTGGCAGGTGCGATTCTTCTAGCGTGGGATGATATGATAGCTCAAGGTTTGGGCGCCTTATATGGAGATATGCTTGCACTACTCAGTGCATTCTTCTTGGCTCTATACTTCATTGGTGGTCGCAAATACGCACGCGGCATCCCAATTACAGTGTATACAACTGCAATCTACCTCGTTGCAGCAGTAGTAACCTTGGCAATGGGGCTTGGAATGGGCCTGGATTTTCTCGTCCTTGATCCAAGAGAGATTGCTATTTTCGTGGCACTCGCCATCTTTCCTACAGCTCTTGGTCATTCGGTCAACAACTACCTTCTTACACTGGTACCTGCCTATGTTGTTTCCTCTGCTGTACTTGGCGAACCAATAGGTGCAACTCTACTTGCGATTGCATTCCTTGGCTCTTCTGAGATTCCCCGTCCATTGGCTTTTGGAGGATTCTCTATAATCCTCATAGGCATTGCCCTTGTCTTGGCGGATATTGCAGGCCAAGAACGGAAACAAGCCTCAGCCCTTGATAACACCGATGGGGCGAAGTCGGACAGCTTTGGTAGCGATTCCTAGCGAATCAGAAACCTTTACAACCTCGTCAACGTCCTTATACGCTCCAGGGGCTTCTTCAGCGATTACAACTGCCTGCGTAGACCGCACGATAATTCCTTCTTGAGCAAGGTCTCTTTGAACATCCTTTCCAAAGAACTGCTTTTTGGCTCGGCTTCTGCTCATGAACCGTCCAGCGCCGTGTGCTGTTGAACCAAATGTGAGTTCCATTCCTGTCGGATTACCAACTAAGATGTATGACGCGGTTCCCATTGTTCCTGGAATAAGAACTGGCTGTCCTATGTTAGCATACTTGGCAGGTGTTTCTGGATGTCCAGCTGGAAAGGCTCTGGTGGCTCCCTTTCTGTGAACCACAACCCTTCGTTTCTTTCCTTCAATTTCGTGCTCCTCCACCTTTCCCATGTTGTGCGCTACATCATAGACAAGGTTCATTTCCAAATCCTCAGGCGACTGTCCCATTATCTTGGAGAATGCTTCACGGGTCCAGTGCATCATTGTCTGCCTATTTGCCCATGCATAGTTTGCTGCTGCACTCATTGCCCCGAGATACGCTTGCCCCTCTTCGGACGTCGTAGGTGCACTACAGAGCTCACGATCGGGAACTTCAATGTTGTATTTCCGCATTGCATGAGTCATTGTCCTGATATAATCCCCGCAAACCTGATGACCTAGACCCCTGGAACCACTATGTATCATTACTGTCACCTGTCCCTTCCTGGTTATTCCCATAGCCCTAGCAGCTGTTTCATCGTAAATATCATCAACAAGCTGAATCTCCAGGAAGTGATTGCCTGATCCAAGTGTTCCAACCTGACTGAATCCACGTTTCTTCGCTTGCTCTGATACTTGGGACGCATCCGCGATTGCTATTCTTCCTCCCGCTTCAATATGGTCCAGATCCTTTTCCCAACCATAGCCTTCTTCGACTGCCCATACCGCACCGTTTTCCAACACTTCATCGACACCCTTTCCTCCTCTAAGTGAAATCTTGCCACTCCGCCCCACTCCGGTAGGTACGTCCATGAATAATCGGTCAATGAGCGTTCTTATTTTGGGACGAACATCTTGTTCGTCGAGGTTAGTAGTAAGCACTCGAACGCCACAGTTGATGTCATAACCCACCCCACCGGGTGAAATGACGCCGCTTTCATAGTCGGTGGCAGCCACTCCTCCAATCGGAAACCCGTAGCCTTGGTGCCCGTCTGGTAGAACACTGCTATGCGAATATATCCCTGGCAAGCATGCAACGTTGACTCCCTGTTCAAAGGTCCTATCTTGCCTCATCTTGTCTAGCAGCTTCTGGGATGCGTAAATCCTCACAGGAACCTTCATGCATGGCTGTGTGCTCTTGGGGATTTCATAGAGATTCTCAGCGACCTTATTAATCTCCAAATCTAGTCACCACATAGTCAAGAATGACTCTCCCGTTATACGGGCTATAAGGATTGTGAAGAGTCCAATAACTAGTCTTTATATCGAGCCTCTCACTGATTGCTCTTGGCCAAGACGGCCAGAAAGAATGGAGGCGATGCACCAAGTGGTCAAAAAGCGTCTGACTGCAATGGTAACTTCTCATGGCTGAAGCTGCAAAGTCAAACAGGATGATCTCTCACGCCTTCTCCAACGAGCTGGTGTTCTTGCTCCAGGTCCGACCTGTGAGGGTGGAGTTGGTGACGATGCTGTAGTTCGCGTCGTCAACAGTGAAATTGCAGTCATCGAGAATGTGGATGTATTCACACCAATTCATGACGATCCTGCAATTCAGGGAGAGATTGTTGCTTGTAACGCCACGAACGATGTCTTTGCGATGGGGGCGACAAAGATTCTCTCGCTTCAAGCATTCCTTGCTTATCCAGAGGATCTTGATGAATCAATTCCTGCGGGAGTGCTGAAAGGCATGAATGACTTCATGGCTCGTTTGGAGTCAAAGGTCACAGGCGGACAAACAATAAAGAACCCGATCCCTGTGTTTGGAGGTATCGCTCTTGGTATAGCCCATCCCGATGACGTTGTCTACTCTAGTGGTGCAATGCATGGAAACAAGGTTGTTCTCACAAAGCCACTTGGTATACAACCAGCAATGAAGTCATATAGAGACCTGAAAGATGAGAAACGTAGCATTCTTCTCAAGAAATTTGATGAGACCAAGCTACAAAGTATGCAGGAAACAGCCGTACGTGTCATGACTCAAAGCAACCTTGAAGTTGCAGAAGCTATGAAGGCTGTTGGAGTAAATGCAGCGACCGATGTCACTGGTTTTGGTCTATTGGGTCATGCAGGAAACGTAGCTACGCTTAGTGGCGTTGACATCATAATCGACCAAGTACCGGTAATCAAAGGATCAATAGAGCTTTCTCAGTTCTTTGGGCATAATCTCAAGGAAGGCTGTGCTGCTGAGACAGCTGGGGGCATGCTTGTGTTTCTCAAACCAGAATTGGTTGACGACTTCGCATCTCATCTTCAGAAAAATGGGCTGCCCTGTTGGACTATTGGCGAAGTTGCTAGGCCTATGGGAGTTCCTGTAGCCAAGTTGGCTAAGGACGTTGAGTACATTGAGACCGAATTCCCATGAAGGCAACTAAAACCCTGCTGGGATTGGTGTCAGAGGATGTGTCGCTGCAAGCGACCGGTCTCGTCCAAAATCTGAATATCAGGGGTAGAGCACGACAAACCATTTAACGATGGGAGTTTTACTTCAAAATTGACGCTTTGACGAGAAAGAACGCAGGTAGAGTTGTATGAAAATCATTGTAACTGGTCCCTACGAAGCTGGCAAAAGCAAAATTATCCATCACTTGACAGATGGAAATTGCATCAACATCGAACGAAGGGGCACAACCATCGCCATGGACCATGGAATGACTAATGTTGATGGAATGAGCGTTTTTCTTTTTGGCACCCCCGGTCTGCTTAGGTTTCGAACGATGAGGAAGATACTCGCCGAGGGCGCCGATGGCATCATCTTTGTGGTTGACTCCTCCAATCCGGAGTCCGACGAACGCGCAAAGCTCTTCTTCAGAGAGATTGCCTTCTTCTTGCCTGGCGTTCCGTGTGTTGTTGCTGCCAACAAACAGGACCTATCTGACGCTCGTCGCGTTGACCAGCTTCGAGATAGAATGAAATTCCTGGTCGGGCAAGCAGTCATGCCTTGTTCTGCAGAAACCGGAGAAAATGTTGATCGGGTTCTTCGCACTCTGCTCTTTCTTGTCATGATGCAATGGAGCACCGTGTTCACCAAGTTTGCAGAGTACAGCGGTGCGGAGAATGGATTGAAACAGCTGATGAAAGACCTTAATGTCGATCGAGATCAAGCTGTTGGTTATCTTCGTAGATTCGAGCTAAGAAAGCTGCTCGAAGTGCAGGTGGGAGATGAGCAATTCCGGGTGAATGATTCCGTAAGGGACATCCTTGATAATCCTAATCTCATTATGGGCCGGTGAGAGGTGTTCAGAAAGGCTCAAAAGAGAGATAGTGCGCACCTGTTGGTATTGGCTGAGGTGAGCCCTTTGAGTGACGAAGATACCCCTTTCGAAGACCTGGACCCAACAGAGCTCCTTGAGCAAGCTAACGAGGCTTTGGAAGCAGGAGAGAGAGATATTGCAGCCAAGATTATGAATGCTGTAGGTAATCTCTACATGTCTGTAGCAGAATACGAAGAAGCCCTCCAGTGTTTCGAGAAGTCACTAGATTTGTACAATGAACTCAAGGACGAAACTGGAATCAGCGATGCTATGTACAACCTTGGAGTGGCCCAAATCAATCTTGAGATGTGGGATGAGGCCGCGAGTTCAACTGAACAAGCTATGAAGTTATTCAAGAAGGTAAGCAACAAGGATGGCGAAGCTGATGCCATGTATGCCCTTGGCTTGGCCAAGCATGGACTTGGGGAATTTGAGGCCGCCTTGGATTTCTTCAAGGAGGCTCAGCGTGCCTACAAAGCAGTTGATAATCAGCAGGGTGTCGCAAGCACTATAATGGATGTTGGCAATGCTTATGCTGACCGTGAGGATTGGGATTCTGCGGACAAGGAGTTCAAAAAGGCACTCAAAATCTATCGCGAGATTGAGGACAAAGCTGGCATTGCAGACGCACTATCGTTGCTTGGTGATATTGCGGAAATGAATGGGAACCAAAAGAAGTCCGCAGAGCATTTCATTGAAGCTGCGCAACACTACCTGGATGCAGAAATATTCGACATTGCTAGAGAAGTTGTGGAACGCGCCGAGCAAAAAATGTGGGATGTTCCAAAAGCCACCCGTAGGCGACTTAGAAAGGTCATTGATGATATCATCGATGCACTTCCTGAGGAAGATGCAGTAGACGATGATGAAGATGCCGATTTTGATGAATCTCTACTTGATCTGGATTAGCTGCTAAGCACCAGGCAATGCGGGTTTGTGTGCGCAATAATTGTGTCTAATCGCACAAACTCTATTTACATCTACAACGAAGGCCACTTGACTGACCGTAAGGAGTGCCCGCCCATTGAAACAGACCTCAAAGAAATGGTTTTCGCTCATGTGCCTAGCCATATTACTCGTTCCAATGTGTTCAGTTCTTCTGGGTACATGGCGGACACCTGCATCTACTCTTCATAGTTCTACAAGTCAAAACCATTTGGCTGATGATGGAATCGCAGGCGAGCTAATTCCGCTTCGTCGGGCTGCCTTTGTCGCTCCGAATCCTCTTTCATATATTGATGACTTTTCCTATATGGCGGCTATACCCACATCCGTCTTTCTTCACAATGATGCACAGTATATCTCTCCTTTGATTTACTCAGCTGGTTCTGATTCGGAAACGTGGCTTGTTGATGATTGGGTTGAGTACTTGGGTATGGCTGAGTCAGTCACTCAAGCTATTAGCATTGGGGAGTTTTCCGATGCGTATTTGCAGGATCTTCAGAATCAAATTGGAACAAGAATATTCCCTAGAATAACAGGCGATAGTTCTGCTGAAATCGCCGCACAACTTGCCATGATGGATTGGACCTCATCCAACTCCGCTGTAATCGCACTTGCAAGGGATTCCTTTCCAGAACTAACTATAACATCAGGCAGTGCTAGCCACACTTTTGACAGTCCTTCCGTTGCGCCCTTTTCAACCATTGCAACAGTGCTTCATGGACCGATAACAAACGTAACATTCACGCCTCCTGCAGAGGCTGGATGGATGGATGGTTCTTTCGATTGGGCGGGCACAGAACTTCTTACTCATGTTCTCTATGATCCTTCGGGTACTCCCGTTGACTATTCCGTGCAGAACCAGGTTGTCTTTGAGAGAAATCTCAATTATGTGGATGAGCTTGTCCCACTTCACTTCTGGTATCCTGTGACTCAGAATGGTGTGTGGACAATGGCTCTCGATCGTCTTGATCCTGGATCAACATCTGTGACTGGCTCAATTGTTTATCATCCGGGTTTCTC
>JBHLND010000164.1:0-6481 GCA_048937485.1 Promethearchaeota archaeon | reverse complement strand
GGAGTCACTGGAGTTGTGATGTCTTCTGATTTAGCACTTGGTTCTTCGCCCCTAGTGGGAAGAGGCTGAATTGAATCTCCTTCACGTAGAAACGAAACAAGCTCAGGCTTAGCCTTCACGAAGTACAATAGAATTGCCGTTGTCATCACAGCCTCGCCGAACCCGATAAAGAAGTGCACCGTTGTGATGGCAAGTAGAGCCTCCATTCCAAAACCGTCAACAGCAAGGAGCTGCAATCCTAGTACGAATGCAGCTAGTACGGTCACTGAGAAAGATGCAATGGCTGCCGAAGCAAGCGTTGCTGATCTCTTTCCAGTGACTCTTTGTCCCCCTTTGAATAGTAGTAGAGCCAGACCGTACCCGAGGAAGACAGAGAAAACTCCCATGTTGAAGTAGTTAAGCCCAAAAGTAAGAATACCTCCATCACCATAAAGAGCCTGAACGAACAATACGAGGGCCATGATAAGTGAGGCAACAAAAGGACCAACCATAACTGCAAGAAGTGTTGATCCAACCAGATGACCACTTGAAAACGGAGGAACTGGGAAGTTGACAAGCTGGGCTGCAAATATCACCGCCGCTAGGACACCCATGTAGGGCACAAGTCTGTCATCAAATCGGTTCTTCACGACTCTCAATGACAGAGCAAAGGCTGTTCCACTAGCTACTAGAAGCAGCATTAGTAACCAAAGTGGAATGATGCCGTCTGGCACATGCATTGGGTTTTCTAGCCTCCCTGAATTTTATTTCGAAAAACGTTTTATATGTGTTACTTCTTGCGAAATCGTGTTACTAATGGATGTGATTCGTGTCATGACACTCAAACGCTTTGGAGTCTCGATTCCAGAAGATCTCTTGGAACGGTTTGATGAGATTGTTGTCAAGAGAGGTTATATTGGCAGATCGGAGGCCATCAGGGATGCGATGCGTCTTTTTCTCTCTCAATATGAAGCGGACTTGGAGGAGAAAGGCAGCATTGGAACTATTAGTGTGCTGTACAGACACAGACCCAAAGTCATGGCCAGCCTAACGAGAATGCAACATGGCTCAGATGCCCACGTGATTTCAACAATGCATGTGCATTTGACTCCATTACATTGCCTTGAGGTAGCTACAGTCAAAGGTAAGAAAGATGGGATTCAAAACCTGGCTGACAAGATGGGTGGACTTACAGGTGTTGAGTATGTCCGACTCTTCTTATTTGCTGTGCCGGACTTAGAACATGAACACTGAACATTCGTTCAATGTTAAAACTAAATCATTGAATGTACATTCAAATAAGTTCTCATGTTTATTTTCGACACTAATTTCGACTACAAGTTACAAAATGAAAACCAATTTAGCGAAAATGCTCAGTGACGAATTGACCAATTTAATCTGCATTCGTGCAGATTCTCTCTTGAGATTCACATGGACCAAGAGGCGACAACAGAGATGAGCAAAAACCCCAAAGACTGTAAGCATTCCATTCAGGTAGTAATGCCAAAACATCTGTCGGATTGCACCAATGAAGACCTTCGACTAAGCTATGTGACTCTCAAGAATGCCAGTTCAGTCCTCATAGTTCAAATGATGCGCATTCAAAGAGAATTGAAGCGACGAGGTGAACCCACTAGCATCTTCAAAGCAGTTAGAAACCAAAAGGGAATCGAGACGGAAGAAGAGCTAGTAGACAATGTAGAGATTCATTAATCCCAAATCTAGCAATCTAAAGCAAGTCTGTGACCAATAGTGTCAGTATTGCTTCGAAGAGCCCGCTTTTATCACATTGCACTAGTAAGGGCAAAGACTAGTTATGACAGCAGATATGGAACACAATCAACAGGGATCGTTCTATAACGCGCGGACTTATGTCTGGATGCTTATGACACTAATACTCACACCGCTGACTGCAGGAGTTCTAGCGGCTGGCGGGTATATTCCATTTGATATTCAAATGGCAATGCTTGACGGGTTTATTGTAGCATTAGTGTACATTGGCTTTAGAGTATTCAATGCAGAGAGGCAAACGCGATTATCAGCCCGAACGAAACCTGTTGAAGAAGAGTAACTTGGAAAGAGATGCCGCTTCGCAATAGATTTATACAAACTGATTAACAATTGTGAATATGTACGAGAGTGAGAAGACAAGGCTACGTCGGCTTGACAAGAACGATGCCAACACAATCCTTGCTCATTGGAACAATTATGAGCTAAGGCAATATCTACCAACGCCTTTGCCATCAAACCATGAGGAACTTGTTGACTTCATTGAGTCAGCTAATGATGCATACTCCAAGCGTAAAGGATTCACCTTTGGAATCGAAGACATTGACTCAGGTAATCTTGTGGGCATCGTCAGCCTCGTCAATGTCAGCTGGATCAGCCATAATGGCGAGATTGGACTCCTGGCAATTCTGGACCCGAATGATTGGCGGAAAGGATATGGAAAAGACGCAACGCTAGTTCTTCTAGATGTAGCGTTTTCCGTTCTGAATCTCTATAACGTGTATCTCTGGGTTGCGGGTTTCAATGACCGAGCTATTACATTCTACGAAAAGATTGGATTCAGTAAACGCGGAACCCTTAGAGAACTTGCCTATCGGAATGGAAAACGACACGATGTTGTTGTGATGGATATTTTAAAGCCCGAGTTCATTGAGAAGTACGGAATTCTTCCTAAAAGGGGAGGTTCGTAGCCATGCTCTATGAAACAGTAACAGAAACACCGCGTATTGCGGCAAAAGATTATGCCACAAAGTACAGTGATCAAATTGTTCCGGATGAGGGAAATTGCGATTTTGCAATGACTTTCAGAGGGACAGGAATATCTATTGCTGAGCATCCTCTAAGAGAATCGGCTCACATGAGAGGGTGCGCAAATTGCGAGGGAGAAGATGTCTTGGTGATATATGCCCAGTGGTCCGTAAGCACTGCGAGTGGCGATGTTTACTGGGACCATGAGATTGTGTGTAATAAGTGCGGGATGTTCACGGCGCGATCTTTCTCTGATAATGATTAGTCAGAACTGAATCGACTATTGACGTTAGAATATTCGGCAATACTTTATTTGTGAATGTGGCTAGCATTTTCCAGCTATATAGTAGGTATATAGTTGGAGGAAACTCAAAATGTCTGAAAGGCCTCAAGGCATTATAATCGGAGCCCTGCTTGTACTGATATTGGCTCTGGTCAACCTTGGTTATGGAGCATGGATCTTAATACAGGCAGGGGGTGACTTCATTGCCCTGATTTTCGCCTCCCTATATGCAATGATCAATCTCATTGTGGGTATTGTGCTATTGATATTGTTCATTGGTTTGTGGGGCATGAAGAAATGGGCATGGCTGTGGACAGTAATCATGGCCCTACTCGCCATCTTAAGCGGTGCCATGAACCTCGGGGACATAGTGTCCATCCTAATCTTGGTGCTTGGAGTAGTCGTCCTGATTTACATGTTCATGCCAGCTGTGAGAAACAATCTCAAATAGAAACTAAACCTGGAGCCCGGCTCTTTTTGTCGGGTTCCGGTCCTCCTTTATTCTCTTGAGTCATGCAATGCCCTTGGCCTAGGCAATTGCAGGCAATGAAATTCTGAAGGTTGCCCCTGACTCAGAATCAACATACTCAATGGTGCCGCCGCAGGCAACAATCACCTGCTTTGAGAGATATAGGCCCATACCATGCTCCTTCTTTGCAGCTGCTCGCTGAAAGATGGCCCCCCTCATTTCTGCGGGTATTCCGGGGCCATTGTCGGCAAAGACGACAATTGCTGTGGAGTCTTTTCTTGACAAGGATATATCAACCACTGCATTGGAACCTGCATGTTCTGCTGCATTTCGGAGTAGATTGACAAAAGCCATCTCCAGCAACTCATCCCCAGCAACAAAAAGGTCCCTTGCTCTCGACTCGATATCCAGCCTAACACTGAGTCCCATGTGGGTGGATTCTGCTTGGCTAGCAACCTTTCGCAAGAGTTCGCCGAGAGGGAGATTCTTTTCTACGTCACCGGTCTTGAATGCCTGGACTAGGCCCTTCATTCTCAAAGCAGCCGATCTTGCAGCTTCTAGGACCTTGATTACCTTAGCCGGGCTGCCAGCGCAGGCTTCCAAGGCAACTTCGATGTATCCGAGCACAGCCTGAAGATCGTTTCCTGCATCGTGACTCATAAGCGATGTATATAGCTCAATGACTCTATGTTGACGCTCGCGCTCTCGTTCGGACCTATACATCATGCTCGTCCAGGAGAACAGCCCTATTGCGACTAGTAGAAGTCCCAAGAAGATAACCGCCGAAAAGAAGTTCTCATTCTCCAAGCCCACTGTATCAACTACATCAGCATTCAGCTTCTCAAAGGTGCCAAGGAAGATAAGACCCCAACCAACACTCATTGTAACATGGAGGAGTCTATTCTCATAAAACCGTTGAAAGAGAATTAGCAGGATGAATGAAGTTGAGGATAGAGCTGTATAGAAGGCAACTCCATCCAGATTCCACGCCCTTGGTGGAAACACCATACTGTATAGTACGGCTATAGTCAGACCAATGAAAAGAAAGAATAGTGGGAAGATTCCCCTCTTAACGAATCTTTTACTGCGAGTGTCTTCCTTGGTCAATATTCCAACATCCAATCAAGTCTAAAAGAAGTATGAACAAGCCTTCATGTAAGTGTAACGTACGCCAGTTAATTGAGAATCCTTTTAGCATACAGTCTTGATACTCCTGAATATGGGACATCAGAACCGAATCACGAAATCCACAGAATTGCTTGATGAAAAGGGCGAGTTGGTCGAACCCGGATATGCAACAGCATTGCATTGGCGATACGATCGAAGCAAGATAAAGGCCAGATGGCATCGGATAAAGGAATGGGACTACTACTACATTTTGAATGAAGATAATGGAATAACCTTCACAATCTCCGATCTTGGCTATGCAGGGCTCATAGCTGTGGCATGGCTTGATTTTCGAAGAAGGACCTATACTCAGAAGGAAACCATTGCTATCCTTCCGAGAGGTAGAATGGGTTTCCCATCAACATCTGAAGAAGGAACCGTGGAATATGAGGACAAGAAACTGAAACTTGGCTATTATGTTGAACGCGGAAAGCGGATGATAAGGGTCGAGGCTCCCGACTTTGCTAGCAAACTTGGAGAGAGGGGACTATCGGGAGAAATAGTGCTTTATCAGAATCCAGAAATGGAAACCATGGTCATCGCAACTCCATGGGGGGAGAATAGGAAGAAGTTTTACTATAACCAGAAAATCAATTGTATGCCTGCAGAAGGCAAGATCAAGATTGGAGAATCTGAATACATTTTCACTCCAGAAGGTAGCTTCGGAGGGCTGGACTGGGGCAGGGGTAACTGGACCTATAAGAATCGATGGTACTGGGGGTCAGCATCTGGGCTTCTCAATGGCGAGCCGTTTGGATGGAATATTGGGTACGGTTTCAGCGATCGCTCTGCAGCGTCAGAGAATATGGTCTTCTACAAAAGAAAGGCCCACAAATTGGATCAAGTGATCTTCCATATGGATACTGATGACTACATGAAACCTTGGAGGTTCACGAGTAACGATGGGCGGTTTGAGATGGACTTCGAACCACTGATAGACCGGTACGGGAAGTTCAATCTGCTGCTAATCAAATCGGAACAACATCAAGTGTTTGGATACTTCACTGGAAAGGTAATTCTAGATGATGGAACAGAATTGGTTCTGAATCGCTTTCTTGGCTTTGCAGAAGACGTTTACAATAGATGGTGAGAAATGGGGCCCGAAGGAAAGATCGAATCCCCAGTAACACCTCCAAGTCACATAGATCCTATGGTCAAATCCTCTATTGCATACTGCTGATTTACTCGCCAAATTGCCCGTAGTAGTAGAGCGGAACTTGCGAACTTGTTGTGTCGGGGGTTCTTCTCATGACCATGACTGCAGCTACAATCATTAGTACTCCTACGGCGTAGAAAACCATCTTCATAGTATTCCAGGTCCCCTGCTCACTTGGGACGCCAGACACTCTTGATTGAGTAATCTCTGTGGCAATTGTTCGGCCAGATGATACTATGACATCGTATTCCCCAGGACGTAATTCGAGAGAACCATGAGCATACTCCGTTTGCTGATATGGAGAGGTCGACTCAATTGTAAGACTCACTCTGTCTTCTTCAATTCCTTCTTTATAGAAGATGACAGTAACGTGAGTCGTTTCGAAGTAACGCATGAAGTACGAGCAATCGACTCGTATCGTGTCGCCATAGAATGGAGCGGGACTGACAGCAAACTTGAATTCCTCTGATGTGGTTTCAATCGTGTTCTGACCAAGGTCACCGGCGCCTTGGACATTGGGTGGGGCGAATACGATAACTGCCAAGAGAAAGATGATTGCAGGTATCAAGAGTCGGTATTTTCGAATCCTCGGTCTTTTCCCGCCTTTTGTGATATACTCCATTCCAAGAAGGACAGGGACCGTCAATCCACCAGCAATGGCCAAGGTGAT
>JBHLND010000163.1:0-6487 GCA_048937485.1 Promethearchaeota archaeon | reverse complement strand
GACATTATAATGATACCAACCCCATATGCCAGCTGGACGCTCAACCTCATCCAAGCTTGTTGGAGTTCCGGCAACCCACTTGTACAGCCTGATGAATGAAGTGGTTTCAATGTCCACAAAAAGCGAGTACCCATCTATAGAGGCGGGGTCCGTATCAAGTGCAATGAAGAAGACATGCTGGTCTGTAAGGTCTGTCTGATTCTCCTCCAAATCGAAGTACCAGTGTCCGCAACTAACATCACTTGCATGGCTTGCTGTACTCCAACCAGTGTCCACAGCTCGAAGTTCATCGGTAGTAGGAGTACTGAATTGACCATTGTGAATAGTCCAGCCATCATTGGTGTCGTCATCAAAATCGTCTGACCACGCCTCCACCCCATAAGCAAGTGCTGGAATAGCTTGTATTGAAACCAGAAGAAAAGCCGCTATCAGAATTATGATGTGATTTCTATTTCTCATTTCCTTAGCTCCTATAATGAGAGTCTTACATCCCCGATGTTCCCGGTATCCAGGGTATGGTGGCGGTCGTTGTAGCCAGGTTACCTCCTCAATCACGGAACAGCTAACACATATCACGTATCACGTAATATGCCTTGCGGTTCAAGTAGGGCTCTTACGAAATTGAAGGCCCATCCCTTTCTTCCGTCGCGTAGCTAGCTATATTTGGATTCATTTGCTGAGCTCTATTATGGTTCAAGGTGCTCCAGTTATTCGAGGAATAGATGTTGGTAGCTTCCCGCTTGATGCTGATATGAAGCGCTATAGAATTGGAGCTAGGCTACTCGAAACCGATCCCTTAGCAGAAGAGGAAGAGGCTCTCTACTTCGTATCCAAACACAATGAAGCGTTTCTAGCAAAAGCCGGTGCGATGGGTGCTGCGACCTCGGTTACTAGCTTTGCTCAGAGCCGTGGGATGATAACTCAATTTCTTGAGCCTCTTTTCTCGGCAGTTGTGCGAGAGACCACAGCAGAAGCTGAGGCGCTCATCACCAAGTCAAATGCACAGATAGTTGCAGGTGCTATTGCAATGGGAGAAGTTAGTCTGGATGCAATTCCTTCAAGAGTTGCAGAAATTATTGCTCTTGACAGGGGTGCGGACAAGCTGATTAATGTTCTAGGTGTGGACCCTATTTCCTACAAAGCTTGTTTAACTGGACCCCTTGAATTAACTCTCAATCTCCAACGTCTTGCTGGTTTTCCACGTGGCTATGACGAGATACTAATGGAGTTCTTTTCCGACCTTCTGGACAGGTATGTCCGAAGTATTCACACAAAATCAAAGCATCTGAAACTTGAAGTTGTTTCCATGGACGACCCTTCCTTCAGCTTGGAAGGTCTTGGTGATTTCTTTAATGACACTCCAACTGACGATTCACTCAACCATTTGAAATTGTGTTGGAATCGAGTCTACAAATATGTCCCAAGAGGCTGCTACCGTGGACTCCACATTCACAGTTCTCCCTTTGAGCACCTCTTTGAAGCGGATTGGAATCTTCTTGAAGCACATGTCGGTGTTTACGTCAATCCTTTCTGGATCACTGAATATGATAAGTACATCCGAGCTGCCATAGTGAAAACTGATGGACCGGCATTTCCCAAAGATGCTGACCTTAAAGCTGCTTGGAATGAGATTAAAGCCGGACAATTCAAGCATTATCTACAGCCAGCTGAAGAAATGAGGTCTATACTGAACGAATATGTTGAACGGTATGGGAGTGAAGGAATTCCCTTCGCAGGACCCGAATGCGGTTTGGGTCCATGGGATTGGACAAATGGAGCCGATATGGCTCTTGCAAATCTTAGGACCATGAGATTGGTTTTGGAACACCAATGAACCATTCACGATTTAAGGGATGTCTGCGGCATTAGACAATATGCAAGATATTGTTGTGGCTTCAGCATGCCGAAGCCCGATTGGGACATTTGGTGGATCGTTGAAGGACTTGCAGGCGCCCGAGCTTGCTGCTCAGGTGATAACGGCTGCAGTGGATAGAGCAAAGATAGATCCCGCAATAATTGGAGATGTTAGGTTTGGGAATTGTTTTGAGCCTCCTAAGGCTTTGAATGTGGCAAGAATATCTGCTCTTTTGGGTGGAATCCCTTGGACTGTCCCTGCAGTCACGATAAACAGAGTGTGTACATCCGCTATGGAGGCACTCATCAGCGGTGCTCTGCAAATCCAAACAGGATTCACAGATGTTGTTTTGGCTGGGGGTGTGGAATCAATGTCCAATGTACCCTATTGTCTGGAACAAGCACGATGGGGACAGCGCCTCTTTGATGGAGTCCTAATGGACGCCTTGACAACTGGACTTCATGCAGGGAGTCACTTCTACCCTCATCCTGAAACTGGCAATCATTACATCATGGGAGAAACCGCCGAGTTTCTCAATGAAAAGTACGGGTTCACAAGAGAGGACCAAGACATTGTCGCACTAAGGTCCCAGACCAATGCTGAGCGTTCAACCAACGAAGGCGACTTTGCCGCTGAAATTGTCCCTGTGAAAATTCAGGGGCGAAAGGGGCAATTCACAACTGTCGAAAAGGATGAGCACTTCCGTCCCGGTCTCAGGATGGAGGACCTTGCCAAACTGAAACCTGCCTTCAAGAAGGATGGCACTGTTACGGCTGGCAACTCCAGTGGAATCAATGATGGTGCAGCTGCAATTATCTTGATGACTCAAGAGAGAGCTGATCAACTCGGACTGAACCCACTGGCCAGACTTGTTGGCTACGGAATGGGATGCAGTGAGCCTCATTTGATGGGTGAGTCGCCAATTGCAGCTGTTCAGAATCTCATTGACCGGACAGGAGAGGGCTTTTCTGACTGGGACCTTGTCGAGTTGAATGAGGCATTCGCAAGTCAGTATTTGGCAGTTGAGAAGGGACTAAGAGGTCTTGGATTTGATCGTGAGAAGACAAATGTCAATGGTTCTGGAATTGGACTTGGGCATCCTGTAGGTTGCACCGGTGCGAGAATCGTCGTAACTCTGATTCATGCACTGAAGAAAAGGGGATTGAAGAGAGGAATGGCCACCCTCTGCGGAGGTGGCGGTATAAGCACTGCTACGTCTTGGGAAATGGTGTAAAAGAAGAAGAGAGACGGGTTGCTCCAAAAAGCTCCCGTCATACTCATGGATGTTTTAAAGACTGATAGAATCAGTATCTACCGCGTCGGCCGCTGTCACGTCGGTCTCTACCGCCATAGCTGCCGCCACCGCGACGATCTCTGCCGCCATATCCGCCGCCACCACCGTAGCCGCCACCGCCATAGCCTCGGCCGCCACCGCCTCCGTAGCTACGACCTCCGCCATAGCCTCCTCGACGTCGGGTGTCTTCATGCTCTTCGGCGCTCATATCAACTTCAGTGTTGACTTCCTCGATACCCTCTGCAGCCTCAGCCAGCTCACCGTATTTGCCGATGTTCAAGCGGAGATTGCCTCTGAAGAGACCTGTGTAGCCGTTTGTTAGTGTGTAGGTTGAACCTACTGTGATATTGTCGATGGAATCATCCCATAGTGGTACCTGAACAGTACCGGTTGTGTCTCCAACAGTTGCATCTGCAACGCGATGCGTAGCTCCATCACTGCGTGATGAAACCTCACGCTCTTCTCCGATCTCCACTACCTTAAAGGTAATAGTGACGTTCTTCATCCTAGGCTTCAATTCTTCAACTGTAGCCTCAATTGGTTCTCTATCGTAACTCATTGTGTATTCTCTCGCTTTTTGCGAATAGCAGGTCTAACAAAACTAGCGTGTTCCATCGTGTCGGTGCGAATATGGGACTCAACCCTCGTACGTAACTCGTCTGTGAAATCGCCTACTGCTTAGATTACCTGCACCAGCTTTTGCAGTACATTCCCTTATGATGTTATGCATTGTGCTGTCAAATCAGAAGAGCCAAAACACCTATTGCATGGCAAATATTTTTCCTGATCGCTAGGAGAGAATCTAAATCAATGCTGGAAATCTGGGTATTAGTGACTGCTTTGGTTTCGCTAATACTTGTATACCCCAGTTACATGAATTGGAAATCTCCCAAGAATTCCCCAACTGAGTTTCTGAGAAGTGGAAATATCAGAAGCCTACAGAAGGTAGTGGTCCTCCTCGGTGACAGTATCACTAAGGGCCGAATCAGCGCAGACTACGTGCAACTACTGTCGAAAGATCTTGAAGAGAACAGATTCAATCTCATCAATGCTGGAGTCAACGGTGATCTTGCTTGGCATGTGCTTCAGCGTTTGGATGAAGTTATTCAGTGCAATCCTGACATTGTGACAATTCTGATCGGAACCAATGATGCAAATTCCACCCGTATGGGGATGCACAGATCTCCAGCGACAGCATTCAGGAAGCTACCAAGAATTCCTGACATTGACTGGTTCGAGGCCAACTTGAAGGAAATTGTGCATCGACTAGCTGAATCAACAAAAGCTCGCATTGCATTGCTCTCAATTCCGCCACTTGGTGAGGATCTTGACAGCTATGCAGTTGCCCTATCCAGCCAGTTCAGCGAAACCATCAGAGAAATCGCTCTGCAGACTAACACTGCCTATCTGCCTCTGCATGAGAAGATGCTGAAATTCATTCGGAATAATCCTAGTAGGCCAAAGAAGCCAATTGAAACCTCCTTCTGGTGGATATTCGCTTCTCTATACTGGCACTATCTCTTCAGAGGGAGTTGGAATTCAATTAGCGCTCAAAGAGGATTCAGGCTTTTGAATGACCACATTCACTTGAATGATGATGCGGCTATGATGGTTGCGGACATGATTCGTGACTTCATTCTTGAGGAGCCGACATGATCGATTTCTTTTGTATGTGATATGTATTCGCAGAGATGAATGCAACAAATAGCAAGGCTCCAAATACAGTGAACCACTCGGTTATTGGTCCTCCTATCGTAAGCTCGAAACCTAAACTCAAGAAGTTGATGGCGAGGCCATACAAGGCAATCGGTTTGAAAAAGCCGGAGTGAAAGAGGAGCGCTATGCTGATTGAGATTAGCGTGATAAAATTGAGAAGAAAGAATGTTGAAGATGCGGTCATGTGGGGGTCTCCCAAATTCTCCGAAAACACTCCAATCATTACAAGAGCAACGGCAGAGCAAATCCCAACCATCTGTCCAAAAGCAAGAAGGCCGATCTGATACTTTTTTTCTGTGTACCATGTTCGAAATCCTAGGAAGAAGGGAAACAAGGCTATGCCTGTTAAGATGCATCCCCAATTGTAGAAATAAGCTCCAAAGGGGCTGTAGTCGAAGTTGCCAAGACGACTCAAATAGTGAGTAGTTGGTCCATATGAATCAGGATAGAACACCCAAGACGCGAGTGTGAAATAGCAATAGAAGAGGATAACCAACACACCACTGAGAGTTGTTATTGGCCACTTTCGAGGATTCATTTCTCATCTTTTCCTCCCAATCTATCGTCACTAAGCCGTATCATTCCGACCCCGAGAAGAGCTGCCGCTCCAGCAATAAGCACTACGGTGGTTGGTGGCTCACCAAGTAGAAAGTCTCCCACGACTCCCACAAAGGGCATCAGAAAGAGAAATGATGATGCTCTTGGGGCTCCAACGATTTCGATGACAGTGAAATAAAGAACATAAGCCAAACCGGATGCTAATACTCCAGCGAACAGCAATCCGGCTATACTCACTAAATCGAGTACAAGGATCAAGGGAACGCCTTCAAGAAGAAGGACGACGATGAATGGAATCATCATCGCTGTCGAAACGGTGTGCTGCACGCCCATCACAATGTACGAGTCTGCTCCTTCAAGATACTGTAGAGATATTGTATATGCCGCCCATAGGACCATTGCAGATCCTGCGAAGAATACTCCGATAGCTGTTAATGGTCCTAGACTGATTGATGTAATTAGAAGTGTTAAGCCACCAAGCACACCAAGAAGAAAGCCGCTGACTTTCATTCGAGATATTGATTCGCTATAGAAGGCAACTCCTATAGCAAACACGATTATAGGATTCAGATTCACAATTATTGACGATGTGCCTGAGGAAATGTATTCTGTGCTTGTGTGAAGCATCATTACAAAGAGCGCCGATAGAAGTGCGCTCAGCGCCAGATTCTTTCGATATGATTTCAGTTCAGCATTAATCCGAGCTGAACCTTTTCGTTGGCACACCAGTACTCCGATCATAGTCAGCGCGCCTAGAAAGTATCTGAAGAAAGCGTAGTACACTCCTGAGACTCGGACTGGAGGCAAGCCTGTAAGAACTCTCGAAACAACGAAGTTCAATCCCCAAAGAAGGACTACGAGGGCCAAAAGTGCATAGGGTCGAGCTCGATTCACAAATGCTGGATTAATCACGTACTATTAGATATGGTGGTTCTATTGTCAAGCCACAATCTTTATTCTCTCTTCATTGTGGTTCGGAGTGTGAGGAATCCGAAATGGCAAAGATTGAGTGGGACAGCAGCTTGGCAGTGGGCATCGCACTTATTGACGAACAGCACAAAATG
>JBHLND010000162.1:0-6531 GCA_048937485.1 Promethearchaeota archaeon | reverse complement strand
TTATCAAACTGATGTCCGGCCGCTATCCGGGCTTCGATGACATTCACAACACTGCCATACATGAAGCAATCCTTTTTACAAGCAACATAATTGGGATGTTAATCGAACCTCCAGGTCCTGATATAGCTCTTGATGTCCTACTGGTTCTGGGGATAGCTATTGAGGTCGTAGTGATCTCTTACATCATGATACGAAGAACATACAGAAAGCAAGCGTGATTTGAGTGGATAGACCTTCAATGGAAGGACTCTCTAGGGGATTTTATGGAGCAAGAGTTTATTTTGCGAAATGCAAAGTTGAACTCAAGGTGTGAAGGAGTTGGGCTACAAACGAGTGCTTCTGTTATGTGGCATTATTCTCCTACTTGTGTATTCACAATTGCCTGCTGAAGCAGATTGCGAGAAACTCTCAGCGAATTCATCGGAGTTCATTCATATAGTTCCCAACTACTATGAGGTTGAGATCAAACGGGACGCTCCAATTTCAATCATATGGCTTGTATCTGCCTATTTTGAATGGAATTACACATGGTATGCAGAATGCAACAATACCGGTATGATAGACCACGAAATAGGGGACCTCCGCCCGCCAAATTACAATTTCCCAGTAGTAACACCGGACTTCGAACTCCCAGTTGGTACCACGCTCTTTGTAATCAATGTCACTGACACTCAAGGGAATCATGAGTCTAATGTAGTGGTGGTTCATGTGATTCCTTTGGTTACACTTCCAGTTGGAAATTTCACGGCGACTATATCGACTTCCATCACACAAACAGCAACTTGGTCCACTTCGCCCAGTACGAGTGAAACAACAACTACGATAGTTCCTCCACCAATCAACACAGTGGACAACTGGCTGATCGTTGGCATTGCCTTTGAGATTGCTTTCCTCATAATTGCATTCGTTTCCATAAAATATAACTCGCCGGGCAAATGACAATAATGACAATGTGGAGATCAATTTCCTCTATTGGCTGGAAGGAAGTTCACAGGGTCCAGCAGAATACACATAAGTCACTAGGTGCCTGTAGGAAGACTAGCGGTCGGACTGTCATGAGCGGTTTCTTACGTTCTTCCGAATCTCTCATTGTAATGCTTCTTTTCATCATGTCCGCTTCCCCTTTTCATGATTGCGCGTATTCTAGTCGGTTTGAAGGAAACTCAGTTGTCCAGGATTCAATACGCCAGGCATTCAATGACACTGTGTCTGGGATAGGAGCCAGGTCCTTCTGGATGACGCTAGGACCAGGAAACTCAGTCTACGCAGTTGCTTTCAATGATAGCAGAGAGTTGATAGACCAAGGCAAATACGAGCTCTTTCTTCACAAGTGGGACTTTCAAGCAAACCACATTTGGACTGCAATTTGGGATGCCGGTGATATTGCTATACCAAATGCAATTGCAGCTGATGCATCTGGTGTCTTGGTTACTGGCAGGGGTTTTGATGACAAAGTCTGGGTTGGAAAATGGGATCACAATGGGAACCAGCTCTGGTATAGGACTTGGCAAAAATCGCCTTGGCAGGAAGGTGCTGCTATTGCCGCACTAAATGATGGCTCTATTCTTGCAGGATGTTTGGTGAGAGGACCTTTGGTTGATGACCACATCTACAATCACACCTTTGACCTTCTGAAGTATACGTCATCAGGCAATTTGGTATGGAGCAAAACAGCTGAGTGGTATCTTGACGAAAGCGGTCACCCTCAGGGCTTTGGCAGTTTCAATATCCATGTGTTACAACAGAATGAAGTCTACTTCAGCACTCCCTACTCACTCTTCGAGGTAGCTGACGAAGGAGTTGGCCTACGCATTTGGTGGTGGAACACTTCTTCTTTCTACACAAGGCGTAATTTGTCCCCGGATGGCATATTCTACTCGACTAGTGGCCTAACTGTGTCTGGTAGAACCGCAAATGGTTCAACGTCATTCAATATTACTTTCCAACTCGTTCCCTGGCAATATAGCCCAAGTCTGTGGGGCATTCGAGGATGGAAGGATAGGTCCGTTTTTGTACTCCAATCATATTCCAACGATGTTGGAAGCCATCTTATGCTTCAGAAGTATAATCATCATGGCACACAAATCTGGAACAAAACCCTTCAATACGGAGGTTCCCTTGTTCACGCAGACAGAGTAAAGGAATTCTTGTTTTCTGACTCGGGGTGTGCTTACTTTCTGGTTCAAGATGCACGCTCAGATCTAATTGTTATGGACCTGCTTGTATATGAAATAGAGGGTCCCTGTGTAGGATATGTGGATACAGGTGGTTTTAATCCGATAATAGTGGGAGTCATTTTACTGGGTGCTTTCGCCGCAGTTGCCGTGGTTCTTTCTAGAAGATTCATCATGAGAAAGACCAGTTAGTTTCAGTATCCTAGAAACTTGGCTCTATTCCAGAATTAGTCGTTCTTCTCATTCTTTTGTGGTAAAGTCAGCATTTGTGCAAATTTATTATGCGAAAAGCAGCATTATAATCCAGGAATCATTCACGAGGTATGGGGACAATGGGGTGGAACCAAGATACTCCTGAAGACCGCTTGCTACGAGCTATGAGTATCGAAGACCCGTACAAAAGAGCTACAGAGATGATTCGGCTTGAACAGGAATTAGTGAAATCTCTTGGCAAAGAGGAATTTGAAAGAATACTCATTAGGCTTTTAGAAAAGTCAAGCGAGATAGGACAGGATTCCAAGAAAAGTGAAAGAGGTCTGGCTCAGGTCCATGAAGAGGAAACTGACACGAAGCTACAATCCACTCAACGAGAACGACATGATGAGTTGCAGGAGGTCTTGGACAAGATTCAGCTTGAGCAATCGTTAGCTAAACATATTCGCAAAGAGGAAATTGAAGAATCACATCTGAAACTGGAAACAGAAAGTAAGCTGAGGAAAGAGTTAGTCGAATTCCCGGAGCCTAAGGCTGTTTCCAGAATTAAGAAACGGCTCAAAGAAATGCCTGTGGCCACTGATGAAAAGATGGTTGTAACGTATCCTTTGACATCTCAGCTTCCTGCTCCTTCAAAAGCACTGAAAGCGAATATGGAACGCCTCAAGAAATTGCTGGGGGAGAAGAATCCTGGAGATTTTTCTCATGATGAACTTCAAGCTCTATACGTAGTTGCAGATAGGATTGCTAAGAATAGGAACCCTCTAGCTGCCCAATTCCTGCTCAAATTGAGTGAGCGCATGCGACTTGAGCATGTATCACCTTCAGGCAAAGTACTCTCTTGGAATGCATATTATATCTGGGTGAGATTCGAAAGATCCGCTTTAGAGAGAATCGTAAACAGAAAGGATCCGGTATTTGGTGATATTGCCGTTGCATTCATCATGCGGTGGCCAGGGTTCTACAGAGGTTGGAACGATAGAGCGCTGCAATTTGCTGCAGAAGCTGCTGTCAGACGCAAACGAGTTGAAGTGAAGGGAAAACTACTAAGAATCTATGCTGAGGCTCTTCGCCTTTTACCTGATATAGGCATTTTAGGGGATGGAGGCGATCCTGCTTGGGAAATAGTTGATGTAGCGGGTATCGTTGAAGAAGCCATTGTGCATCTTTGCGGCAATGATGCTTTGAAGGTCCTGCAATCGTATTTCAGGGACTTAAAGGATGAAGAAATAGTTACCTTCAGAATCTTGGATTTAATCGAAAAGGCCGGCGGAGATATTGCTGAGGCAATCCTCAGGAGTGATTTCAATGATAGGAGCTTCTACTACGAAGATATTGTTGAACGGCCATTGTTTGAAAAGATAATCCGATTAGTTCACAAAAGAAGCCATGAAGCGTCTCTGAATTTGATTGCAGGCTATGTCATGCTCGATTTCAAGAGCAAATCAAAAGAATGGGTGAAGTCTCTGCACATAAGATACACAAGCTCTGAGCTTCTCAATATGCTAAGGAGCAGAAAGAGAGAGCTTCAATGGGCCGCATGCAAATACCTAGCAATCTTTCCAAGAAGTGCCACGCAAGAGCAACTCAGAAAACTGGTTTCATCTGGAACGGATATCAAAGAAGCTGCCATGGCTCTTGCCGCAATTGGCAACTCTAATCATCTCGATCTTTTGATTAATTGGTTATCCGAACGTAAATATGCTCATGAATGGGAGGACCTGCAATTCGATGTTCTGCCAGAGATAGTTGATTTGGCAGTACGTGGGTATAACGCGCTGATACGTGATGTCGAGAAAAGCCAACAAGAGCCAAAAAGAATGCGAAGATACTATCAAAATCTTCTGTTGACGATGGTCTGTGTCCAGAGTCGTGATGTAAGAGAGAAGACTCAGGAGAAGCTCCCGTATTTCGCTGACATCATATTTGCAGACCATTTGTCAGAAAATCAGAGGTACTATTGGATTGATGTCATCCCGAATGTCCATGATCGAATCGACCTTATTTCAGACATTCCTGAGATTATCACAACAGGTGTGTACGATACATCCAAGATTGCAGAGCAAATTCCAACATTTGAGGGGTTTTGGAAATTCATCATTTTACTTGAGCAAAGCCCTCTGGTATCAAGCAGAATAAAGGAAGAAGGACTAATTGACAGTCTAACTCAACACGCAATGGGCAAATTAGCTGACATTGCTGACACCAGTTTCAAAGCTCTGGTAAGGATAGTTGAAGAAATCGAGAATCCCAGGGCCTTATGCGAATTGATGCGAGATAATCTGCAGCATTTGCTATTCAACGATGAAGTTGCGATTGCATTCTTGCATAGAGGCATTCGGGGGATAGAGCGAAAGGGATTGCCTGATCCTAGGACTTCGCGTCCACCGCCATGGTAGATTGTTGGCTTGTTCATAATGCCTACAGCTTCGAACATTCAAGAGTGTTCTCCTTTCTGGAGGTTTAGTCGATAGGAGAATGACTTTTCCTATTTCTCTTCCAGCAATATCTTCTGAAAGAACTGAATTCGCCTTGCAATAGAGCGAACAAGATATCCCTTTGGAATGTTGGCATGTCCCATGGCAGCCTCAACATGAAACTCCACTTCATCGCCTCTATCAATAAGGAAATTCACAAAATCCCAAACTGGCTTGAGGGGCGTCCGTGTATCTGCCGCAAACTGAACAACGCCCAATGGCTTCCTGACCTTCTCCCATGACCATATGGGTGATGCTTCCTTAATCGCTGCCTTTGTTTCATCATCTTCCATTGGACCAAAAAGATAACTGACATACTCCTTAAACAATGCATCACCATGATCATGTTGATACTGGAAATCTGAGATAGCTGCTTCTGCCCATCCTGCAGCGAAGTCAAAGACATCTGGCTTCGTCAAGGCTCTTAGTGTCATGTAACCTCCATAGGAACCTCCGGTGATACCAACCTTCTCGGCATTCACATTATAATCCTTTATGAGCTTTTCAACTCCCGTCACAATATCCAAAAGATCAGCTTTCCCGATCTGCCTATAATTCGATCTCTGGAACTCTGGACCATATCCTGTAGAGCCACGGAAGTTAGGTCTGAAAACGACGAATCCTTCTTGAGCAAGGATTTGAAATAATCCCACAAAGGTGTCAATATCCTGTCCTTCAGGTCCGCCATGGACATAGACTATTGCTGGAAACCCTCCTGGTGGTGGTGGAGTTTGGGGTGACATAACGAAACCATGGATTTGAAGACCGTCTCTTGACTTCCACCATTCGCTGATACTATTGACTAAAGGGAAATCATCCGTTCCGATTTTTGGAGACCGTTTCTTCGTTACTTGTTCTACTTTGCCTGATTTCAATCCAAGTCTCCATAAATTAACTCGAGTTGTTGCATCAGAATGTATGAAGAATAAGGATTCCTCGGAGTCCCATTCTCTTACCTTAACGACCTTATTCACTCCTTCCGGAAGCGGAAGAGGATTTGCTTCCTGGCCTTCAATGTTGATGCAATAGATTGCGTCTCTTCCGTTCTTCGTAACTCCAGCGAATAGCTGGTTTCCATCAAAACTCCATGCAGTATCTTCTATTTCACCGTCAAGTTGTGGCAAGGTTACTCGGTCATTGGATTGCACATCATACAGGCTTAGACTGTAGTCCTCCTCTTCCATAAATGGGAATATTGGCTTCTGGGGATGCCATCGTCCAACAAAGGAAAGCGACTGAGCAATTGGAATAGAGATGACTTCTTCACCCGTCTTTGGATTCATCACAATTTCCGAATACTTTTTGCCAAAGATTTGCGTAAACTTCACGTAATCTGGATGTGTCCAAAAGACATATGCCGCTATCTCTTTTCCTTTCCAGAGAATGGTTTCATTTGAACCTGGTTCATTTGGTTGAATTACAACCATATTGTCTTCTTTTCTAGAAACTGTCCATACAAGTTCTGCTCCATCAGGACTCCAATCTAAAAACAGATGCCTTCCTGTATTCTTGCTTAGCTTCTCTCGAGGTATGGGTCGTTCAGGACTTTCTGTCGATAGCCTGTATAGACTATGTTCCTCTCTTCCGGTATAATCAATCGGAACAGCAATCCATGAATCATCGGGGGAGAACTTTGCACCAAGTGCAAAGGAGTCCTCAGGTAGAAT
>JBHLND010000005.1:0-28440 GCA_048937485.1 Promethearchaeota archaeon | reverse complement strand
ATCCCAGATATTGGACAGAACCTCACCATCACTAGATACGACGCCAGCACCAAACGAATGTGCTGTTCCTTCAATACCTAGGCAAATCTTTGACATAATGCTATATTTCCTTCAACGGTAATGGGCCTAGGAATCAAGAAGAGCAAATCAATTTCTGTCTTGCTGACTGACAAAAGATTCTCCTTGCGCTTGGCGTTAGGGCGTGATGTGAACTACGAAAACTTTATCTCAGTCACACCTTGGCTTTGCCTTACACAAGCCCCAGTAGCTCAGTTCGGTTAGATCGCCTCCTTGGTAAGGAGGAGGCCGCGGGTTCGAATCCCGCCTGGGGCTCCATTTGATTTGGTACTACTGATTCTCCATCTTCTCAATCTTGAAGATGACAGTTCTCATTCCATCACCACAGGGCTGATAGGTGACACCAGGTTCAGGCCAGTTGTAGTCCCCGCCACAGTAGTAAATCATCAAAGTTGTGTAGAGATCTTGCCATGCCTGCCCACAGAAACCATTTGGTCTATCCAAGTGGTGGTCCACAAAGAATTCCTCACCAACCTGATAGCTACAAGCTTCTAGTGGTTTTCCTCTTGCAAGAATCTCATGTCCGAATATCTCCTCTGGACTGAACTTCTTGAACACAGTGACTTTCAGCTTGGTTGTCATATCTGCTTCCTCAAGTACATTGAACAAGCAGTTAACCAGCCACTATACTATATGGCTTGTTTACAGCGCAACCCATTATTGACGCCAGTTTCTTTAATGGTGGTTATTAAAATCGGATACGAGATATGAGAGGTCATCACATGAAGCGCGAAGGCGGTTATCTCCACGTATCTTCCCGATGGAGGAATACACAAGATACCCCCCAATCAAAGTGAGTACAATAACACCAAAACTAAGACCCGCTATGAGCGGTAAGACATCAGTAACCGAATAGCTACTGGAAGTAGCTATCAGAATAGTCACTAGGGACATTGGTATAGTCAAGATTCCAATGCCAGTTCTTAATTCAGCTAGATGAGTTCTTTTCTCAGCATCAATGGTGCGAATGAATGCCAATGATGTTCTTAGATTGCTCATTTGTGCTTTTTCATCAGGTTCGTATGTATCTGCAGTCAATGTATTCCCTTCACCGGTCTTCGAGTAGAGGGTCTTCAGGTTTCAGTCTTCTAGTGTGCCGTCGTCGTTCTGCAAACAAACGAGCAGCCTCCTCCGGGCCTACCAAGTCTGACACTCTCCTAAAGGCTTCAGGGTCATCCTCTCTATCCAGCCACTTCTCAATCTCCTTTGCCACTGAGGGAGAGAGGTCCTTTGCTAGTTTCTTTTTTCGACCTTTTTTGTCTAGATCGAAGTCGTCAGGACCAAGTAGACTCATCGTACTCACCCTCCTCTCATGGTATGCAGTTAAGACCTTATTCATTGCTGACATTCCGAAGAAATGGGAAAATCGGGCTAACTATCATTGTGCGAAAAGAAAAGAAGGGATTGATGTTCGATGTTTGAAGTAGTTCCGGATGTCTGATAATATGATCAAAAGCCTGCCATGGTGGAAGAAGACTACTGTGTACCAAATCTATCCAAGAAGCTTCAAAGACAGTACAGGAAATGGCATAGGAGATATTCCTGGAATAATCTCAAAACTGAACTATTTGCAGAACCTGGGGATTGAAACAATCTGGTTTTCACCTTTCTTTGCAAGTCCACAGGCAGATCATGGGTATGATGTCAGTGAATATCGAGCAATTGCGCCTGAATATGGAACGATGTCGGATTGCAATCAACTCATAGAAGAAATTCACAATCGAAACATGTACGTAGTGCTTGATATGGTTCTTAACCACACTAGTGATCAGCATCCGTGGTTTCTAGAATCACGTTCGAGTCGAGAAAATCCAAAACGTGATTGGTACATATGGCGGGATGGGAAAAAACCAGGAGGCAAGAAGCCTCCAACTAACTGGAAGGCAATGGTTGGCGGCTCAGGATGGCACTACGATGATGTAACAGATCAGTGGTACTGGGCCCAATTCTTGCCTTTTCAGCCCGACCTCAATTACCGTAATCCTGCTGTGAAACAGGAAGCATTTGATACTCTCCGATTCTGGCTGGATAGAGGGGTTGATGGATTCCGTCTGGATATCATAAACACAATATACGAAGATGAATGTCTGCGAGATAATCCGTTTGCATGGGCACTCTTGCCATCTGAGGATGATGCCAAAAGCAATTTCCAGAACAACATCTATACGGTTGACCATCCTGACAATTTTGAGTTTGTGAAAGAACTACGTGGTGTAGTGAATGAGTATTCGAATCCTGAACGATTTCTTGTGGGCGAGATTACAGCATCCCTCGAGGTCTTGAAGAAATACTCTGGCGATGTGGTGAATGATACGGCAACGAATGGTCTTCATCTGACTTTCCAATTTCAGTCGCTCAATGCAAAACTGAATGCCGAACCATTCCGAAGTCTGATAACTGATTATGAGCTTCATTTTCCGGAACCGTATATTCCAACTTGGGTGTTTTCTAATCACGATAACATGCGTAGAATTACCAAGCTTGGAAATGATAATGCGAAGGCAAAGCTCAACGCCATCATTCAGTTAACTGCAAGAGGTGTACCCTTCATCTATTACGGTGAAGAAATCGGAATGCGCAACCACAAGATTCCACTCAAGAAAGGGCAGGATCCTATTGCTCAGAAATACAGCTGGATGCCGCAAGTTCTCGCAAACATTCTAACAAGAACCGGCTCTCTTTCCCTGAACCGTGATGAATGCCGAACTCCCATGCAGTGGGATGCCTCAAAAAATGCAGGATTCAGCCTAACAGAATCTGAGCCTTGGCTACCTTTGGTACCCGGGTATGAAACCATCAATGTGGAAGTCGAACAATCAAGTCCCGACTCATTACTGCACTGCTACAGAGATTTGCTGCATCTTCGTCGCAAAACGATAGCTCTTCATTCTGGTAGTATGCATCTGCTGGAAGCAAGCACTTCTCAAAAACATCTTCTTGCATATGAACGAAGGTACAATGAGCAGACTGTCCAGATTTGGTTAAACCTCTACAAGGGTCCCATCTACGTAGAAACGGTGCTTGAGCCTAAAATGATGCTATTCTCCACGTTGAGGAACTCGAACCCCATCAAGGATGATGCTATGGTTCTTGAACCATTCCAAGGGGTCATAATAGATCTACATGCCAAAGCTTCAGAAGATGAATGACTCCGCTATTCTTATAACCGGAAAGGAAGGACCTCCGTTTACCAACGGGTCGGTGGTCTAGCTTGGCTATGATTCCTGGTTTGGGACTCGTGGAGCGCAGTTCTACGGGCGAATCTCCAGGGGATCGTGAGTTCGAATCTCACCCGGCCCACCATATCTTCTCCAATCCGACAACTGCAGTCCAAATACTAAGTTTGGCTTATTTGATTGGTTCCCACAGCGACTTTAGGACTATTCTTAATAGTGAATAGAAATTCTGAGCCAGCAAACATTGGCCTCACAAGCTTCTTGCCAAATTTCTTTTGTAACCACTTCATCTGTTTTCTGCCAGTGCAATGACCCAAATCCATTCTGAGAGGGCTATATCTCTCCTCAATTACACTGCCAATGTACATCATCTGATCCCCTGAGAAAGAACGCATATGGGTTCCTCCTAGAACTCTCACTACTCGGTCTTTGAAGGTCTTAGTTATATGATCCAGCGTGTTGAGTAGTCCGGCATGACAGCAACCACAAATCACAACTAGTCCCTCTTTTGTCTTCAAGACCAGCGAAATATCATCAAGAATTGGGTCTTGCTTCCACACTCCACTTACACAGTGCTGGATAATCCACGTTGTTCCATCTCTCTCTGGTCGATGAGTAATCTCGCCGCTGGTGAACAGGGAGTCGTCGATTTCAACGGGGTCATAGTCAAGTTTGAATACTACTCGTTCTTGAAGATGCAAATCGAGATTAGGCATACCAATATCCATCAATCTTGCAGCTCTTTTTTCCTCTAGAACACCTGGATGTGCAATTATTGTCACTGGCGTTGTCTTGGTTCTAGCTGCAAGTAGTGCAGGCAAGCCGCCTGTATGATCATTGTGTGCATGTGAGAGAACAATCGTATCAACGCCGTTTGGATGCAACCCGAGTTGACTAAAGTTGTGCAGAAGCACATCTCCCTTCATTCCAGTATCAAAAAGCACACCTCTCTCTGGTAGTTCAATAAACCAGCTACTTCCTCGTGATCCAAGTAATCTACTGCGTTCCAAGACCTTGTCATTATAGACGGATATTACTCTAACTTCCATTTTCAGCACCCAAAGATGAAATGACAGAAGTTCCCGAATTCATGGAATGCAATCCTGTTACTGACTCAATCCTAAGATACACGGATACTCTCTCTCAATGTTCTATTTCGATTATGTCTAAAAAGGTCGTTAGAGAATTCTCCACCTTGAAGGGATGACAATCTTATCGAATTCTTGACAGAGCTTCGCAAATTCGGCAAAAGTCGAAATCCTTATGTCCAACATGTTGAGGAAATTAAGGCAATGACGATGCAATCGTCTGTGCGTGAGCGACTTGCTCGGCGAATAGCTGGTGAGATCGCCCTATCCGATCAACCGGGACACACAATGCGAATCTGGAGAGAGCGTTTCAGACTTCCGCAGATTGAGCTCGCAGACCATATTGGGATCAGTCCAAGTGTCATTAGCGACTATGAGTCCGGACGTAGAAAGTCACCTGGTACATCCACCATTAGACGCTTTGTAATGGCACTCCTTGCACTTGATGAACGGAATGGCGGGCAGGTCATCGCAGCCTATGTTAGATTGATGGATGTTAGCTTGGTTGATCTAAACATAGTACTGGCAATGAGCGATTTTCATTCTCCAATGACTATGAGAGAGTTCTGTAAAAAGATCAAATGCAGAATTATGACGGGAACTGAACTAATAGATAGGGAAATCTATGGTTACACCGTTGTCGATGTGGAACGAGCCGTAAAGGAGCTAAGCAGCGAAGCTTTCCTCAAGCTCTTTGGTGCTACAACTGAACGCTGTCTAATCTTTACAAAAGCTAATACTGGTCGTGCCCCGCTAATTGCAATCAAGTCACAGGAGTTCAAGCCCACACTTGTTGTTCTCCATGGGGTTGGATCTGTTGATAGATTGGCATTGGATCTCTCAGAACAGATGAGGATTCCCCTAGCAGTGAGCAAGATTGGTTCTGTTGATCTACTGATTAAAGAGCTACGCAGCATAGATCCTGACTAGCCAAGTATCAGCTTCAATATCGCCATCCGAGTTACAACGCCATTGTACACCTGGTCGAAATACTGCGCCTGAGGTGTAGAGTCTACAGATGCATCCAATTCATCCACACGAGGGAGAGGATGAAGAATGATTGAATCTCCTTTCATTCTGGCAACATCACTAGAAGATATTCGAAACTTACCTTTTACAGCAGTGTATTCCCTAACGTCAGGAAACCGCTCTTTCTGGATTCTTGTCATATAGACCACATCCGCACCCTTGATTGCCTCGTCAACAGTATCAACTTCTTCAACATTCATGCCTGACTTTCTCATCTCTTCGACGATTGCTGGCTGCATTCTAAGTGAAGGGGGCGCGGCAAGCGTGATGTTAACATCATAATACGCCAATGCTATTCCTAACGAATGCACTGTTCTGCCATAGCGCAAATCGCCGCAAAGCGAAATGGATAGCCCATCAATTGTGCCTTTCATTTTCTTAATTGAGTATAGATCAAGAAGTGCTTGAGTAGGGTGCTCTTCAGCTCCGCTGCCTGCATTAATGATGGGGATACTTGAGAACTCAGCTGCTACACGGGCAGATCCATCAAGTGGATGCCGCATGACAATTATGTCGGCATATCGCTCAACCGTTCGAATCGTGTCTGCAAGGGTTTCACCCTTTCCGCCTGCAGAAGTTGTCACTACATCCGCGAATCCTAGAACTTTCCCCCCAAGTCGCAGCATAGCACTTTCAAAAGACAATCTTGTTCGAGTTGAAGGCTCAAAGAAGAGAGCTGCCATAATCTTGTTTTCTAGTTCGTTACTTCGTTTAACTGCAACTGATTCCATATCTTCAGCAGTCTTTAGAATCAGATCAATTAGCTCTCTATCAAGGTCATGAATACTAATTAGATTGTGAAGTTTTCCCATAGAGTGCCACCTTTGGACTCCTGGGAGTATATTCCTAGTAATCGGATTCTTAACCTTTACTGACCCGCATGGTTTGCCGAGCTACTTCGAGGAATTTCTCCCATATCGTCTAGGGATGTCTACCTGTCTCATCTTGAGACTGGATTCCTTAACAAGCTGTGCTGCCAGCTGGTCCTCGTAAGGTTCTACATAGATTACCTCTATTATTCCTGCATTAATCAATATCTTCGTGCAAATGCTGCACGGCTGGGTTGTACAAAACATCTTGGCATCTTTGACACTAGTTCCATTATAGGCTGCCTGAATCACTGCATTTTGCTCGGCATGCAGCCCTCTACACAACTCATGCCGTTCTCCCGGTTTCACTCCTAGCTCGTCTCTAATGCATCCTACATCTTCACAATGAGGTAGTCCCTTGGGGGCGCCGTTGTAACCTGTGCTCAGAATTTGAGAATCTCTGACTATTACTGCACCGACCTGATTTCGCAAGCAGGTGCTTCTAGAGGAAACAAGATCTGCTATCTCACAGAAGTAGACGTCTTTGCTCTTTCTGACCAACGAATCAACAGCTCCTATCTATGCCGATTGACAATCTAATCCACTTATGAACCTCTTTGTTTTGAAGCAGTTTCATGTCAGAGGCGAAAGGTAAAAAACACACAGCTCTCTGACAGGAGAGAGAGCACAAGGGAATCCTAAGGCTATGAGGAAACGTAAAGATTCAGTGATTATTTGGCCTGCCTATCTTGACTCCACCTTGACCAGAGCGCAAGGACGCAGAATCCCCAGCAATCTGGCTGCGCCAGAGGTGACTATAGGCGTTCTCAAAGAAGCCGCTAGTTCCTCAGGTCTAGAGTTTGACATGGAACCAGAGAAGAGATTCCCACGAAATTGGAGCGGCGCTCCTGGATACTTGGTTTTGAAGAACCCGGAAGGTCACAAGAAGAAGCGACTTCTACTAATGCTTGCCAAGGGCGTACGAAGGGTTGTGGCACAGAGAGAATCCGCAAAGCAAGCTGCGTCCAAGAAGAGCAAGAAAGGGAAAAAGGGGAAGAAACGTTAGGATCTCAACCGTACGGAGGATTAATCTTTGAGAAAGCTTGGCAAGGTGCTCCACGTATCAAAACGCGGCTCACTGATTATTCAGACCGAAAAGACACCTCCTTCTGGTGAACATTCAGTAGTTGTAGACAAGGCCGCGGAAAAAGTAGGCACAATTGTGGATGTGTTTGGGCCAGTAAAGACCCCCTATGTTGCAGTTCGCCCAATCAAAGGAATATCTTCCGAGAAGTATATTGGTCAAAACCTGTACTTGTTTGTCCGCAAAAAGTGATGCTCATTTCTGTACATCAGTGCCGTTTCTACGACCTGAAGTGACAAAAACGGAGCGCCGCTTCCGAAATTTAAATATCAAACCGTGTAGAATGTCTGGTGCTGCCATGTGTTAGCCAAAGGTCATCTAAATGAAGGATGAAGTCGACCAAATACTGAACGCTCTGAGAGCGGCAGGAGAAAAGGGTCTACTCATCGGCGAACTAGCGACTAGCCTTGGTATCGACTCTAAAACGATAACCCAAGCAATGAACAAACTGGAATCCGAAGGATTGATTGAAGTGCAAAAACAGGAACTAGAAGACGAGCGATTTGTCCTCAAGGCTGGTACAAATGACGATGCAGACCCAAGTAGTCTGTCCGATATGGATGGTTGTCCTTGTTTCCACTGTCTCAGGATAAGCAAATGTGGCGTTAGACAACCTGACTCGCCAGTCAGTTGCAGAGAACTTGAGGACTGGATGATAGGCTCACATGCATAGCTCGCTCTTTCTCATCTACGCGGCCCTGTGGCCAACAGGTACATCTCAGCACTAGTGCTACGTGAGGCTAGGGGTTTCACAAGTCTTACAGAACGGTACTTCTTGCGAGTGGACTCCAGAAATTCTTCGAATCCACTCCCCTGAAAGACCTTGGCGAGAACCCTCCCATTCTTGCTTAGAAGATTGAGTCCCATTTCCAGCGTGCCTTCAGCGAGAGTCAGTTGTCTAGCTACATCTAAATCCCAGTTACCACTTACTTTGGGGGAACAATCCGATACAACAAGGTCAACCGCACCATTTGTGACATCCTTTATTCGGTCAATTGTCTTGGGGTCCAGAATATCTCCCTGAATGAAAATAGCGCCAGGAATGGGATCCATTGGATTCAGATCCACTGCAATGACCTGAATGCCGTGACTGAGTTCCAAGAGGACCTGTGTCCAACCTCCGGGACTACTACATAGCTCCAATACCTTATCAACGCCGTCAAGCAGTCTATATCTTTGCGCAATCTGTCGAAGCTTGTAGGCGCTCCTAGCACGATATCCATGAGCCTTTGCAGATTTGTAATAATGCTCCTTTGTTCGTGGTTTCTTGGGTCGTCCCATATTCCTATTCAGCTCCTACAAGTTTGGCAATAATCTCAGCAACTTCGTCTACAGATGCATCAGTTCGAATCGCTGTTGGGCGAAATGCTGTTCTGGTTGCCTTGAACCCATTTTTCTCAAGATTCTCGATGACTTGGACGTTCTTTGGTGGTGAAAGCCCGTGTAAATCACACAAGGCATGAAGATCAATATACATATGCTTCTGGAGATTCGCTTCCTCACTCATCATAGAAAACATGCTTGGCACCTTTTTATGAAGAGAGTCTCGCAGATTCTCCAGCACATTTCCAGCACTTTTCAGAAATGACTTGTCATATAGTTTCCCTATCCAGAGCGGTCCAGCAAACAGGAGCTTTCCTGTGCATTCATCTCTCTTGTGTTCAAAGTGTAGGTCTGTTAGTGCTGTCCTAAAAGCGAGTTTGTCCGAGTGCATACATGTTTTGCAGTATCTTACGACTCCAATTTCTTCTGCTTGTTTATTTGCTCCAGTCTTATCCGCAGCAACCCTGAGCCAGACTCGAATATAATGGTCTGAACTCATGACTGCTAGTGGAGAAATTGAGGAATCATTGGTGCTTGCTACATTGAATACTTGACCTATGAGGAGTCTCACTGCAAGCTCGTGAGAGAATGGAGCTCTAATTGAAAAACCCCCATACTTTCTCAGTGAAACATTCGGATAGACTCCGCATAATGCAGGCATGTCAGTTGCAGTGAGTGCAAGCAGTCCTCCCTTTGGTTGAAGCGATTGAATTGCACCATTGAGGTAAGGTGTCGGTGTACCAAAGGGATCCAAATCCACAAAGTCGAATCTTCTCTCTCTAGATTCCTTGAGAAGCAAAACCTTGGCGTCCCCCATCAAAACAGTTGCGCGTCTATTCAAGCCGTTGCTTTCTATGTTCTTCCGGATTGTTTCAACTGCAACTGGATTCGCATCAAACATCACTGCTTGGAAATTGCTTTGACACTCGTTGAGGTACCGCAATGTCCTGACTCCGCATCCTGCAAGAGGTTCGCACATGAGCTCTATTTCGTTCTTCTGAAGATATGTTGAGAGGAACAAAACGGAAAAGTCACGATTGAGTGACATCCTCGGATTATAAAAAACAGGCATATCTGTTGTAGGCTGTTTAGTCGTCTTCGTGTAATGCTCCACATCTGCACTGACAAAGGAAGTCTTCCCTTCAGTATATTCCTTTTCTACAATCATGGCCTAGAACCCAACCTCATGAATTGCTAATAAGAAGATAGGCCTGCGATGAGTGCGTCATCTGCAAATGTCCGACTCCGGAATCTCTAAGAAGGAATCCAATTGGTTTCAAACAGATTGGTATCTTATGCCGGTCATGATTGGTGATATCCATGACTACAAAAATCAAGATTCAAACCGAAAAGGGTGACATCATTGCTGAATTTTGGTCCGATGATGCCATTAATACTGTGAAGAACTTCACCACCTTGGCTCAGAAGGGCTATTATGATGGATTGACTTTCCACCGCGTTGTTCCTGATTTCGTGATACAGGGCGGTGATCCTACCGGAACCGGATCCGGCGGTCCTGGTTATGCAATTCCATGTGAAACTCGAGGTCACAGGCAGAAACACAAGAATGGAGCCTTTTCAATGGCTCATGCAGGACGCGATACAGGAGGCTCACAATTCTTCATTGTTCTGAACGGTGACAACTGCAAGCATCTGGATGGCAAACATACAGTCTTCGGTCAAACTCTTGAGGGCTTTGAAGTAGTACAAAGCATTCGTGAAGGCGATAGAATGCTGAAAGTGGAGGTCTTGGAACTGGACCCAACAATCGAGGGCCACGAACTAAAGACACTCAAGTCTTGGCGATGAGCCAAGTAAGATATCCTCCAATGAAGATGCCTTCCCAAAGGGCAGTGTCTATATAGAGGACATACATCGCCGATGAAGGAGCCCACAAAATGTCAGCCATACTTTTCCTAGGAACAGGTATTGCGTCAGGTCTGCTATCCATATTTGTTGCACTCTTCATTTATGACCAGGTCAAGAAAGCAGACCAAGGCAGCGAGAAGATGCGCGAAGTCAGCGCTCTAGTTGAAGAAGGTGCATATTCTTTCATAAAAGTCCAGTACAGAATCCTAACAATTTTCACGCTCATTCTTGCGACACTCATCGCAATCCTATTTCGGGATTTTGGCTTTCAAATTGCCATTTCCTATGTCCTTGGTTCAGGGGCAAGCATGGCTGCAGGATATGTCGGAATAGTGGTGGCAACCAAGGCAAACCGTCGAACTGCAGCGGCTGCAGAATCTGGCGGACTTGGACCTGCTTTCAAAGTGGCTTTCCGAGCTGGGTCAGTGATGGGATTGATGATAGCTGGGATAGCGCTTGTTGGGCTGGGGGTACTCTATCTGCTCTGGAACACCGTTATTCCGGTAGAGGTCTTTGAAGCTCTCAATCTAGAACCTTCTGTCGGTCTCTGGGAGATTATTACAGGTTTCTCATTTGGAGCGAGCACGGTAGCACTATTTGCGAAGGCAGGCGGCGGCATATACACAAAGACAGCGGACCTGTCAGCTGATCTCGTTGGCAAGATTGAACACCATATTCCTGAAGATGATCCCAGAAATCCAGCTGCTGTTGCTGATGCCGTTGGCGACAATGTTGGCGATGTAGCTGGAACTGGAGCAGATCTTTACGACAGCAATGTGGCGTCCATTCTTGCAGCTGCAATTCTCGGTGCGGGCATTGATTTGCATCTGGATGGTATGCAGGTTTTTGGACTTCTACCTCTCATGATTGCCGCCCTTGGGACAATAGCTTCAGTACTGGGAGTCTTCTTGGTCCGCGCAAAGCCCGACCAAGATCCAGGACCGGCTTTGAATCGAGGAACCTATGTTACAACACTTCTGTTTGCTGTATTTACAGTGGCAATGGTATTGATACTGCAGCTCGACCTAACAATTGCTCTCGCAGCAATTGTAGGACTTCTTGCTGGAGTATTCATCGGTTTCACAAGTGATGTCTTCACAAGCGACCGGGGACTTAAAGGATTCACACCTGTGAAGAAGATGGTCGAATCGGCCGACAAGAGCTCTGCAAACCTGATTCTCTCAGGCTACGCATACGGACTCTTGAGTGCAGTCCCATCTGTAATCGGCATTGGTGTGGCTATGGTGGTTTCTTTTCTGCTCGGATCGGGCGCAACAACACTAGGTCCAGTAGTTTGGGAGAACGGCATATACTGTGTAGCTATTGCAGCCGTTGGTCTACTATCGACTAATGGAATGATCATGAGCTCAGATGCGTATGGACCCATTGTTGACAATGCAAGAGGAGTAATCGAACAAGCTCAAGCACCTGAAGAAGCGATTGTGATATGCGACAAACTGGACGCGAGCGGTAACACAGCAAAGGCGATCACAAAGGGGTTTGCCATTGGGGCCTCCGCAGTATCAGTACTTGCGCTTTTTGCCGCGTTCCTGGAATCCACTGATACTCTGCGGATTCCTGGAGTGATTGCGATAACCGACGTGAATATTGCTGCGCCTGTAGTGTTGGCTGGAGCTCTGATTGGTGCATTAATTCCGGTGACCTTCTCAGCAATATTGATTCTCGGGGTTGAGCGGAACTCCGAGCGAATGATTTCAGAGATACGCAGACAGTTCAGAGATGACCCTGGCATATTGGAAGGAATCTCTAAGCCTGACTATGATGCATGCATTGCCATTGCGACTTCTGGGGCAATCAGGGAGCTGATGCCTGGTACGCTGATTGCTATCCTCATCACAATTACAACAGGCATATTCCTGGGTCTAGAAGCACTCGCAGGGTATCTGGGAGGCGCAGTCCTTTCTGGTCTGATAATGGCTCTCCTGATGGATAATGCAGGGGGCGCTTGGGACAACACCAAGAAGATCATTGAATCCCCTGAGTACACGAAGTATGAGAAAGGGACTGAGGATTGGCATCGAGTTCATGACGTCAGCGTAACCGGCGATATGGTTGGAGACCCGTTCAAAGACACAGCTGGCCCCTCAATCAATACATTGCTAGTCGTAATCACTCTGACAGCAACTCTTTTCCTCCCTGTGATTGCAGCGGCAAATCTTTGGTTCTTTGGCCTATTCGGATAGTGGAGGTATAGTTCATGCGATTTGGGATGGTAGCTCTGGAGTTTGTTCCGTCCATCAAGAGAATCATCCAAGATGGTATCCCAGACTTCTCTAGATTCAATCTCCCCGAGATAGTTAGAGAGGACCTCCAGATCGAGCACATCGAAGTGATTGAGATCACTATGGATACCGAGAAGATATTGCCCGGTTCGCTAACGCCTGAAACAATAACGAATTTGGCATCTCTGAAAGACGAGCTGGGCCATTCCTACACGGTCCATCTACCCCTCTGGTCAATTGAACCATCTACTTTCAACGACTTCATTCGAAAGGCAAGCGTCGAGAGCATTGTCAGTTCAATCAAACTTGCAGAGGAATTGGACCCAGAGGCGTACGTCCTACATTCAACCGGCGCTCTGGCTGCTGAGTTCTCGAGATTGAAACTGCCTGAAGGTCCCCGATTAATGGTAGCTGGCTACATAGCTGCCTTCGCAGAGAAGAGCCTTGAAGAAATTCTTGCCAAGACTGAGATTGACCCAAGGAAACTCGCAGTGGAGAATATAGAGTTTCCATTCGAGATAACTCGTGATCTCATTGACCAGTTTGACACAGGTATTTGCTTCGATACTGGCCATGTCCTTAGCAAGCAATCGGGAAACGAAACCCTATTCGAGTTTTACAAAAAGCATCGGAACAGGATTATCGAGATTCATCTTCATGATGGAAGCTTTCCGGAAGGCGGACGAGCATTTCGTACTGAACACATAGCTCTTGGGCAAGGAGAAATGCCGATACGTGAGTTCCTTCTTGAACTTGCAAAAGACGAGTTTAGAGGACCCCTCATCTTCGAGCTAACCCCAGATGAGGTGAAGGAATCACTCTTCGTAATCAAAAAGGACGTGCCAGAGGTACTCTCCGATTAATGGAGCAATCGATCACTAATCCACTGTTTGAGTTCGTCACTGAGCTGCAGTTTCTTTGCCCAATCAGGATCTTTGTGGAAGGTTTCGTGACGCAGAGTGACACAGTTCTCTAATGACTCGGGCTTGCTTTTGGTTTCATCTTCATTATAGAGATGAACTGGGTAGTTGTATTCTGCTGGCAGTTCAAACATTTCATCCCTCCTCAATGAAGCAATGAGAACACCTGTCAATACTGCCTGATGAATGAAGATTGCATATCTCTGGTCTTTCTTGTATAAGTCGAAAAGCATGGGGTCTTTGTAGACTTCTAAGAAGGAATTGCACCATGTTCCAAGCAGTCTTCTCTCGGGCCTGACAATCAGCAAACCAGCATTGAAGTATGGCTTGATCGGTTCGTCTTCCACATGGGGTTTCATTGGGAAAATCCGAGATTCACTTACCTCACAGTGATTATACACCAATTCCCAGAATGAGTCCAACGGTTCATCATAGAGAAGACCAAGGAGCTTGTGATGCACTGGTCTATAGCCCAACTGCTTTCCATGAGCAGGCAGGAAGTCACTGGGTTCACGAAGCACAAGTGTGTTTGGTGCTAACCATGCTAGAAACCTCGAATTTTCCATTGCCTTTGACTCGGCCAGGGCAGCAGCCTCTGCATGACCTGTGAAGGGAAATCTGAGAACCTCTTTGTCCATCTCGAATGGGATAATTTCTACATCCAAGCCCTCAAAACGTGATTCTGTTTCTGAGGACAAATTGGTGCCAACCCTTGGAGCAAAGAACCATATTGGTTGACTGGAAATTGCTCCTCCGAAATCTCTGATGCTCTCAGCCAACAGCAGTGAATTCGATTCTGATGCCTGTCCTGGATAGATTATTGAACTGAATGCGAGTGTGTCACGCTTTCCCTCTTCTGTCGGAGTCATGGTCAATCATCGAACTGATTTACAACTTAATACTGCGTTTGGCGCAAGCAATTCTCTACCTAGGCAAATATACCGCCTCACGGAGGACCACTCCAGTAGTAGTCTTGAATGTAGTACCTGTATAGAGTAGTTCCTTATGGGTTCTCATGACATGCACTCGTAGTGGAAACGCATACTCTCTCTCAACCATACCAAGAATCTGGCTCAATCTCTCTATCGGCTCAACACTTTCTGTCTTTGCTTCCATAGCAACAAGGGTTCTCTTCCTTCGGTGATAACTAATGTAGCCAATTAGACTGCCCACTAGACTGAATAAAACAAGAGAAAGCATGATAATCGTGAGAATCGGGGAAAGTGAAATTGAAATGTAAAAGACAACCACAGCCACTACCAGAACTGCCGGAATTAGACACCAGAAGAATCGGAGCATCCGGCCTTCGATCTCCACTGTTTCTTTTAGCAATGCAGTATCCTGTTGAACGGATGAAGAATTTCCCAGCTTCTCAAGAGCAGTCCTTGCTGCCATTGGACCTCTTAACTTCAATAGAGCCGCATGGGCTGGCGGAGTTGGGTATACAGCAAACCCGAGGTCCTCGATTCCTGCTTCATTGATGTCCAAATACGAGATTGCAGATTCAAGGATGCTACGGCGGATTCCATGGAAGGACCGTTCTCTGGTCCATTTATACCACCATAAAGCGCCAGTGACTAGTATTGGGAGTCCAAGCAAGAACAAGACCATCAGAATATCATTAAAAATCGGTAGAGGTTCTGGAGAGGTTAGCAGTGCTACCATACCTGGGGGAATTGATATGATTGCGCCGGCAGCTCCAAGATATAGCGGGTGAATGCTTTCTTCATAGACTTCATTCTTTCCTGCCTTGACTCTCTCTAGAAACTTCTTTGTATGCCCAGAAGCTGCAATAAGATGTTCTTCTGTAAGAAAGACTGGCTCAATCTCTTCTCGGCGTCGTTCCAAGTAAGGCATTTCTCCGATTACACTTTCAGTCCTTTCTGTAGACCTTGCGGCACTTGGCGGCGCACCAGCTAGAATTTCATCGATACCCGAGAGCGGTCTTAACACCTGGTACGCCACTGATTTGGAGTTGCACCTTCTGCCCACAAACGTGTTATCGATGAATGCAAGAACAAGAGAAATACTAACGGTCCCAACGCAGAGAATCACAATCCACTGGTTCACATGAAGACTCATGTCGGCTAGAGCAACAATAGTCAGGCCGATCATTGCAAGCAATAGGATCAAGTAGACTGAACGGTTTGTCTTTACACGTTTCTTGAACTGCGAATTGGTGAGCGTCCATGTTCCACTGGGTCTTAGTTGCTTCTCAATAGCCGTACGTCTTAGTGATGCTTGATGTGGATGGAACGGGGTTTCTCCAAATGGCTGAGCAGGTTCCTTTTCCTCCAAAGTTTCGGAAGACTTGAAATCCGAAGCCGCCTCCTCAATCAGTGTTGCAAGAACACCCTCTGTTTCTTTAAGAGCATCGATTGCTTCTCTAGCAATTTCATCTTGGTCAATATCTCTTCTAATTCGCAGGAATCTCATGGCTTCGGAAATATAGCCACTTGCTACATCTCTGGATAGGGATTCAATAGCCTTCTTCTCAGTATCTTTATCCACGCCAAGCATTCTCTTCATTAACCAATCACTGCTTCCGGGAAAAATCAGCAGAAAAAACACGAAAAAGTCAAACCCATCAAGAATGAAACCCAGGATTCCTTCTACATTTTCTGTGCTAAGTATAATCCAAGCTGGAATCACAACGAGGGTGAGAGTTGCAATACAGAATCCTGAAACGCCTCTTGCATAGTAGCTACTGGCTAATAATAGGCAAAGAGCGACTCCACCCAAGACAATTATTTCGATATGAAGTAGACTCCCAAAGAGGTACATGGTACTGATGAGGTATGCATTATCCAGCAAGAATCCCATCAGAGGCACAATGAACATCAATGCCACAGTAATTCCTACTATCAGAGCGAGTATCAATCTGGTTCGTTTAATCAGTCTTCCAGAAACGCCTCCTCCAAGACTTAGTTTTCCCTGTGACATTGCATAGGCAATGAAGAACGAGAGCGCTGCAGGTAGGATGACAAGCACCGGAAACAAATCTATCACAATTGGATAGGTTTCAAAAGCCAACTACGACTTCTCCTCCGCAATAAGATGAACGCAAAAGGCTCTCTTAATCTTTCTCTGGTTTCGGTTTCGACAATTGACTATCAATGCTAGGGATAACAGAGTTCCCAGTCCTGACCTGGCTGAAGTAAATCAATGAGACTCATTATTTCATTGTAATCCATTTCTCCCATCACTCGTCTAGGACATATGGCTTGGTCACTGAGGTAGACTCCAAAATGAATGTGATCCTCACCAGTCGGACTGAGGAATCGTCCAATCTGGTCTCCTTTCGCTACCCAATCACCTACTTCCACGTCTATCATCGAAACCTGTTGCGCCCTTACCGCCTCATCTGTTGAGTTCCCCTCAAATCCATATTCGAGCCACACTGAGCTATTGAATCTAATATGCACTCCAACCTTGTAGAACGTGCTTTCCGGCAAGTATCCTATTTCAATAGACTCAACAATTCCAGGAGCTGCAGCAATGACCGGTGAATTGTTGAAGAAGAAGTAGTCTATCCCATTATGCTCGAATCCCCAGGGGCACGCATCACTCTCGCTATAACCGTCCCGGTAGAAGGCGATATCTGACTGCGAACTATAGATTACGCCCATATTGTTGAGAACCGTTGAATCATATCTACCCTCATTGTCAAACACATCAGGAGCGTCACCATTTGTACCCAATAGAAAAACCACTCCAACGGCGACGACAAGCAGAACAACCACTCCCACAACACAAACCTGTTTTCTCATGGACAGCCAGGAATGAAACGGACTCTAAAGACTTCCTGCTACTTCTTAAGCTGCAGGATGATTTCCTGATATGGCACACTGTCACAATCTTTTTATCCGGACTGAATGTGCAACTCTTGCGCAAGGGCCCGTGGCATAGACTGGAAAGACATTGAGTCTTGGTCAATTATTGCGCCGCTCTGATATGTAATTGGGCTTCTGCCCTTTCACTCTGTAAGGCGGATGTCGCGCGTTCAAATCGCGTCGGGCCCACCACTACTTATTCGATTAATCTTATCTTTCATCATTACCTATGCGGTACGGGTGATTGATACGAAACTTAATCCATGTGGTCACTACTGCGACAAATGCCCGAGCTACTTGGGTACGGGTGAACCATCATGTCCTGGTTGTATGGAATCAAATGGAACGCCTTGGTGGGGCAGTTGCAAAGTCTTCAATTGCTCAATAAAGAAGGATATCTCTCATTGCGGAATGTGCGGACAATTCCCATGCGATCAGCTTGCGAGTCACTATGATCCAGACAATCCTCAAGGTCAACGAAATGCTGTCATTCGCCTTGGAATTCTTGCCTACCGGACAAAACATGGCGATGAAAAGGCCATTGAACTAGCAAAGAAGCTCATGGCGCTTTGAATTTGCTCCACATCTGGTGAGATGAATGACAGGATATCGGTACCAGAGAGATAGCACACTATGCCAGAATTGTAGATTTTGCATAACAAATGTAGGCTGTCCTAGTCCTCATTCCTGCATTGGTTGCAATGCATGCTATCTGGCCTGTCCTCATGAGGCCATTCATCAGTTTGAGAGAAAAGCCGGAAACCGAGTCACAATCATGCTTGATGGTCATCCAGTTGAAGTACCTGGCAATGTCACAATTAAACAGGCACTAGAAGCCTTGGGCTTAGTTTTCAAACGCTATCCTGACTCACCCCATCTCTTTGCTCCGTGTGAAACAGGGGGCTGCTATGCATGTGCCGTCTTGGTTGATGGGGAATTGCGGCCAAGCTGCCACACAGCTGTGAAATCATCTCAAGATATCAGGACACAGATTCTCAATGATATCGAGCCTCTACGTATTGTGAGTTGGCACCAGGCGCATACAGTTGGCGGCGTAGGGACTCCTTGGTCTGCAAAACAGCTTCAAAGCAAGTTTGGAGAATATGCTGAGGTTGCATGTTTTGCTGCTGGATGTAATCTGCGCTGTCGAACATGTCAAAACTACTCTGTTACATACAACAGCTCTGCACAAGCTGTCACGCCAGAGCATGCTGCGAGTCGTCTTCTGAAACTAGCTCTTCGCTTGAATGTCAAGCGTCTAGCAATATCCGGAGGTGAAGCAACACTTAATCGTCCCTGGTTGCTTGGGTTCTTCTCTTGGCTCAAAAACCGTAGCCCGAGTGATTTTCGACTACACCTAGACACTAACGCAACAATCCTAACTCCTGACTACATAGACGCCCTTGTTGAAGCAGGAGTCACAGACATTGGTCCAGATGTCAAAGCTGTATCTGTAGATACATTTCAGACAATCACAGGAATTGCAGACTCGTCGCTCGCTGTGCTATATCTCTCAACTGAATGGAATGCAGTAAAGCACGTTGCTGACAATTACTATCCGGAACACCTATTCATGGGAATCGGGCTGCCGTTTAATCCCGCATTCTATGGCTCCCGGGAGGTAATGAATGATGAGATCCACGAATGGGGTTCTCGAGTTGCTGACATAGATGACAGAATCCAGGTCACAGTCCTTGATTACCGCCCTCAATTTCGCCGCCATGATATCACACGACCTTCAACAGCTGAGATGCGACGAGTCAAGGCGTATCTGGAACACATTGGACTTCAGACAGTCATCGCTCAGACATCATCAGGACACCTACCGCCGATGAAGCCAGCACCCGACAAAGGCTAATGCTTAGAACACGTGTTCCAAGCTTTCGCGCTAAACAGCACTCTTTAATTCACCACGCAGTCTGCGTTTAATCGAGGCTAGCAGTCAAATGACAGATACTCCAATCAGTGTTGTAGGCAGCATCGAAGAAATCGACGATCCTATGGCTCGCGAAAGACTTGAGAATTTGGTGAAGGAACCCCATGTTCTAGGAGTCATGCTCTGGGGCAGTCGAGCCACAGGTTTTGGTACTCCAACTACAGATTGGGATGCCCTGGTCTACGTTACAGATGAGTACTACAGCAGTCTTGACGTTAAGGATACAATCTGGCTTGAATTTGATGAATCGGTTGAGCCAAAACGTCTTGTAATTGATTTCTCACCAATCTCTGATGCGTGGTTCAAGCAGCAGATCGAGTCACCTCTTGACATCGATCACTCCCCGTATTATGAGGGTGTTGTAATCCATGACCCAACAGGAAAATTGGAGGAGTGGCGTCGAAAGCTTGCAAGATATCCCGAGGAAGAACACCTTGATCGTCTAAAGAACAAGTTTGCTCTTCTCATGGGTTCCCTAGGAAACGGAATCGTGGATGAACGACGGGGATTCTCTCACGACGCCAAGCTTAACTTCTACCGTGCCGTCGTTGCAGCCGTTAATCTCTGGTTTACAATCAATAGGTCATGGACTCCTCCCTTGAAGTGGTGGACGCCTCATGCAAGGAAATTAGGAATCACTGACGAAACTTACAAGCTGTTCTGCGATGCATTGGACACTCCTAGTGCGGAAACCCTTCGCCCACTCTTTGTCCATCTGAAGGACATGATCCTTGAAGATGGTTATGAATTTCCAAATGACCCAGTCACTGCATTCCTGGAAACTATTCATGTCAGAGGAAGGCCCGCCCAGATCCGTCATAGCTATCTATGAACTGCTTTGTCAGCCCTTGCCACTTCTAAAGACTAATGAAAGGAAAGTGAGAACTGTACATAATCTAGAAGAGTTGAGCGAGAGGTCTCCACCCAATGACCGACGATGAGAAATCCAGCAGAACGAGTTTCGAAGATATGGCACGTCGTTTGGAAATAGCCATGACTCAGGCTGACGAACCACTAGCAAATGGAGTACTAAACGAACTTGTGGGCAGCAACTACATGGACAACTTGAAGCAGCCTCGGACTGCCATTATCGAGTTTTATACAACAAGCTGTCCATTTTGTCATCAGCTTGCGCCGCTTTTGGAAGAACTAGCAGGCGAATACACCCAGAAGGTGTATTTTGGGAAAGTAAACATCGACCTAATTGAAGAAGCTGCTGAGAGATTCAATGTGGCTGGAGTACCCTCTGTCATAGCTTTCAAGAAAGGCAATCCAGTAGCTCGGATTGAAGGTCTTCGCGGCATCGATGAAATTGATGATTGGGTTGATAGTATCCATAAGGGCCTACGACCAATGAATTTTGAACCCGGGCCAATTACAGACTTCAAGCTCTAATATCAGAATCAGAGTTGAAGCTTGAAGATGTATTCCTCATCTTCCATCCTAAGCTGGCTTTCGATTATCTTTCCAGTTCTGTGTAGAAATCTAATCATCGGTTGATTCCGTGGGTGTACATAGGCAATGAACGCCCTCACACCCTTGCTCTTTGCTATACGCATCAGGTGATTCATTAATGAGGTTCCAACACCCTTTCCTTGATACTCATCCTGTATTAGCAGAGCAAATTCGGCTTCGTTGGTGCTTCTGTTTAGAAGATATCGTCCTGCACCAATTATCCTCTCAGTTTCTCCCTCGGAATCCGGACGTACAACTGCTACAATCGAGATATCTCTGTCTGCATCAACATCATAGAAATCCTGCAATGTTCTACGGGGCAGACTTCTCAAAGGAGTTAGAAACCTGAAGTATATACTCTCTTCTGACAAATCGTAGAAGAGTTCCTTTATCCGGTCAGAATCATCCGGGCGAATCAGTCTAAACTCAACGGTGATAGCACCCTCCACACCCTTGAAGGTTTCCTGATACTCGTATTCTGTTGGGAAGTAGGTCCCTTTCACTTGAAACGGCACTTGATCCTCGAAAACATAATGCATTTTCTTTGCTGCTTCCAGAAGGTCATTCCTGAAATCCGGATGGGCAATTGCAATGAGTGAAAGCACCCGCTCTCTGATTGTTTTTCCATGCAGGGTTGCTAGTCCATATTCTGTAATTATGACTTCAACATCACCCCTTGTGGTGACAACACCCGATCCTTCGCTTAATCGAGGGACAATCCTTGAAACTTTTCCATTCATGGCCGTCGACTGGATACATATTATTGCTTTCCCTCCTTGAGACCGCTCAGCTCCACGAATGAAGTCAACTTGACCACCAATGCCGCTGTAGAACTTGTAGCCAATGGAGTCTGCGCATACTTGACCTGTCAAATCCACTTCGAGGGCCGAGTTGATTGCAATCATCTTCTTGTTTTGGCCAATGACATAGGGATCATTGACATAAGCTGTATCATGAAAGTGAAAAAGCGGATTATTGTCAACGTAGTCATAGAGCTTCTTTGTGCCCATAGCGAAACTTGCTATCACATGCCCCCGATGGATACTCTTCTTCATGTTTGTAACAACACCTTCTTCAATCAACGGGATTAGACTATCACTAAACATCTCGGTGTGAATCCCGAGGTCTCTAACACCTGTAGTCAGAAGGTTGTTGCAAACGGCCTGAGGCAATGCACCTATACCCAGCTCTAGTGTTGATTCATTCTCAATCAATCTTGCCACATATGAGCCTATGAGGTCTATAGTTTCATCAACTTCAGCAGACTGAAACTCTCTAAGTGGTTCGTTATGTGGGACCAAGTAGTCGATATCTCTCACACTAATGAAAGAGTTTCCATGCGTGACAGGCATGCGCTCATTGACTTGTGCGATAACAAGATCTGCACTCTCTGCTCCAGCTTTCGTAATGTCCACAGAAATCCCGTGGGAGCAGTATCCATGCTCATCAGGAGGGCTGACCTGAATTAGAGCAACATCAAGGGGCATTCTCCTCGATCTAAATAGTCTGGGAATATCGGAGAGCATGATTGGCGTGTAGTCTGCCCGTCCCTCAGAAACCGCTTCTCGTATATTCTCTGAAACGAAGAATGTGTTATGCCTGAACTGTGATTGAAACTTTGGATCTGCAGAGGGTGTATCGCCTAGAGTGAGGAGGTGCACAATCTCGTTGTCTGCCATTTTACTGGCGTTTTTCGCAAGTTGCTGGACTAGGTGATAAGGTACACCACACCCTGTTCCAAGGAAGATTCGAGCACCACGTTTTATCTTGCCAATGGCAGCATCTGCGGTTAGTACTTTCTTCTTATACTTCTCAGTCCACAGGGCCGTAGTCATAGCAATTCCCACGAGGCTAGTGCCGCCTGTGATTCCTTTTAGAGATTTCCAAACAATGCAGAATACTGCATGCTGCGATAACCTTTTAGTACCCTTATCTGCGAGCCCGAAACCAGATTTGACCATCTCTCGGGTGAAAACCTAATGTCAGAAACTAAGATTGGAAATCGAAATCTAGTGATTCTCGGAGCAGTCATAGTTCAGCTTTGTCTAGGCTCTATTTACGCCTGGTCATTCTTCCAGACAGCCCTTAATGGTGGTCCTGATGCAATAGGTGCTTATCTGTGGCCTTCTCTATACTCACAGCTGCCCTTTGCCGCAGGACTAGCGTCATTCGCCCTTTTCATGATTTTTGCAGGACGTTGGCAGGACCGAGTGGGTCCAAAGAAAGTGGCTACTGTTGGAGGCATTCTGCTTGGTCTGGGCTATATACTTGCATGGCTAGTTGACTTTGTTGCAGGCGCTGATGCAGTCCTAGGCACTGTTTGGTTGATTTTGACCTACGGAATCATTGGTGGTGCTGGTATAGGCTTTGCCTATGTTTGTCCTATTGCAGCATTGGTTAAATGGTTCCCAGACAAAAAGGGAACTATCACTGGGATTGCAGTAGCTGGCTTCGGCGCAGGGGCCCTTGTTTTCGGCTACGTTGAACAATTCCTTCTAGGCATTTTCAATGCACCTTTTCAGGTCACTGTTGGCTGGCCATTTCTGGTACTCGGAGTCACCTACCTGCTGCTAGTTGTCCTAGGAGCTCAGGTACTCACTAACCCCCCTGAGGGTTGGGTTCCAGAAGGATATACTCCTCCTGCCACAACTGCCGATGGAAAGGGTCTTGATGTTCTGCCTGGAGAAATGATACGAACATCTGCATTTTGGCTTCTATGGCTCATGTTTGTCTTTGCAGCAACAGCAGGCTTGATGACACTAGGAAATGTGAAGAGCGCTGCAATAGAGGTTGATCCAATAGGTGGGGACGTCTTCGCAGCAGTCATTGTCGGCGTCATGAGTCTTCTCAATGCAGCTGGCCGCATTGTATGGGGTGCTGTTTCAGACAAGATTGGTAGAGAGAATACTATGCTGACCATGTTCCTAGTTTTGGCAATTGGTATGTTCTCATTCGCCTATATTGTGACTCTGGCAGTGGACTGGATTGCGGTCATGTTGATTGCATCACTGATCGGTTTCTGCTTTGGCGGGAATTTTGCATTGTTCCCATCTGCCACCGCTGATGCCTGGGGCTCCAAGAATGTCGGCAAGAATTATGGTGTAATGTTCACTGCCTATGGCATTGCTGGTATAACTGGTGCATTTGTTGCTGGTCCAATTGTTGATGCCACTGGCTCATACTTCATGGCTTTTGTCGTTACAGGAATCCTTGCAATCATTGCAGTCGTATTGACAATAGCACTGAAGTACATGAAGAAAACAAGGTGAAATTAATCATTTAGGCCCGGATACGCCGGGCCAGTTTTCTTTTTCTATGAGATTTCTCCACATATCACGCATTTGGCACTACAAACGCTAGTTTTCCGAATTGCTGAGGCTGGTTTGGTGAAAAGGTGAGCAAAAGATGAAACACCCTGCTCTTACTCAAGAAGCGATTTCGACAATACCTTCTTATCCAAGAGAAAATTGCACAATTGGACAAGGCTTTTATTGATGTATTTTTGGCGTCGGCCAAAGCATCTATGCTGCAGGTGACAATTTCCATGTCTGATGAAAAGAAAATCACAGTTACAAGCCAAGAGGAAAGGCGTTTTGCTCCTCCCAAGAGCTTCATCGACAAGGCCTATGTAAAGAGCCACGAAGAAAGGATGAAACTCTGGAAAGAATCAATCGACAAGCCTGATGACTTTTGGCTCAAATTAGCAAACTCTGACCTTTTCCACTGGAAGAAGGCCCCCACAAAGGGCTTTGACTGGAAGAATCCAGAGAATGCTGAGTTTACCTGGTTCGAAGACGGTGTGACCAACATGGCCTACAACTGTCTCGACAAGTGGGTCGAGAATGGTCGCGGCGACCAGACTGCTATTATTTGGCAGGGAGATCCGGTTGATGATTCCAAGACCTATACTTACAGAGAACTCCTGAGCGAGGTTAGCAAAGCCGCCAATGTTTTGAAGAACCTTGGTCTAAAGAAGGGCGATACTGTTACCATCTACCTACCGATGATACCAGAGCTCGCAATTCTCATGCTTGCATGTGCCCGAATCGGCGCAGTCCACAGTATTGTCTTTGGCGGCTTTACTGCTGACTCATTGATTGACAGAATTCAGGATTGCGAGAGCAAAGTCCTCATTACTGCTGATGGCTACTACCGATCTGGTAAGGTTATCCCGCAGAAGAAGAATGCCGATAGGGCTCTTGATGAAACTCCAGTTGTTGAGAAGGTACTTGTTGTTGAGAGAATTGGCATTGACGACACGCCAATGACAGAAGGCCGCGATGTTTGGTATCATGATGAATACGCCAAAGTAAACGACAAGTGCGAACCCGAATGGCTGAATGCTGAGGACCCACTCTTCATCCTCTACACATCTGGTTCCACTGGGAAGCCAAAGGGTGTCCTTCACACCACTGGTGGCTACATGGTCTATACAACTCATACCTTCCTGAACATCTTTGACTGGCACCCCGGCGACATATACTGGTGCACGGCTGATATTGGCTGGATTACTGGCCACTCCTACATCATCTATGGGCCTCTTGCTGCCGGCGCAACATCCATGATGTATGAAGGTGTCCCAACTTGGCCTGACAATGATAGGTTTTGGCTCGAAGTCGAGCGGTGGAAAGTCAACCAGTTCTACACTGCACCCACAGCTATCCGCGCACTCATGAGATTTGGTGAGGACCCTGTTGACCAGCATAACCTAAGCACTCTGAACCTCCTGGGTACAGTAGGGGAGCCAATCAATCCGGAGGCATGGATGTGGTACCACAGAGTTGTTGGTAAGGAGAAATGCCCAATTGTCGATACCTACTGGCAGACTGAAACCGGCGGTGTAATCTTCACTCCACTCCCGGGTGCAACACCTACTATTCCTGGTTCATGCACCTTCCCATACTTTGGTGTTGAGCCATTGCTTGTTGCTGAAGACGGTACTCCATGCGGTCCTAACGAGGGTGGTTACCTCTGTGTAAAGAAACCATGGCCCGGACTGATGAGAACTGTCTACGGTGACCACAAGAGATTCGTCAACACCTACTGGGTACAGTACAAAGATCCCGAGACCGGTTTCCCTATGTACATGACTGGCGATGGTTCAAGGTACAACGACGACGGCTATTACTTCGTTATGGGCCGAATCGACGACGTACTCAAGGTGTCTGGTCACAGACTCGGTACCGCTGAGATTGAGAGCGCACTTGTCAAGCATCCCTCCGTTGCTGAGACCGCCGTTGTGGGATTTCCACATGAGATCAAAGGGGAAGACATCTATGCCTTCGTTACCCTCAAGGTTGGCGCCGAGAAGACTGATGAACTCAGGGAAGAACTGAGGAAATGGGTCCGTACTGAGGTTGGCCCCATTGCTACTCCTGCTAAGATTCAGTTCGCTGATGCGTTACCCAAGACCCGTTCCGGAAAGATCATGCGCAGGATTCTGAAGCGGATTGCTGCAGGTCAGATAGACGACATTGGTGACACCACTACTCTGGCAGACCCGACTGTCGTTGAAACACTGATCAAGGAACGACTATAGCACAAGTAGTTACTGAGAGTGGGTTTCGGCCCCTCTCCTCCACTTATTTTGAATAATTGATTATCCACTCTCTACTCCCAACGAATCCATTTGGTTTGCCTTTCCCAATACTTGAGAATAGAGGACCCAGTACGCAGCCCCAGCGATGATAGGAAAGAGAAAGAGAGGAACGAAATACAAGAGATGCTCTACACCCACAAAGATCCAATCAATCAGACAAAGAACCAGTCCGAAAAGACTCATCAGTGTGGAGAAACCGATCTCAAGTTTCCAGAAGATGTTGCCCTTAGTGCCCCAAAGTCCTAGTCCTGCTGCTCCAACTGCAAACCAAGAAATAAAGAAGGAACCCGATGCTGTCAAATTATACTGGGACAAACTCAATAAGAAATAGGATGAAACCACTGCGAGCGCCAATCCATCAACAAGGAGAATCACTGCAACAATAGATGTCAACCGGTCTGGTGGTCGGCTCCTGAAGCTTGCTAATCCCAACACCTACAACTCCCTATGAAATGTGCGCCAGTGCTTCTTGATTAAACTTGTCACGGGTCAGCAAGGGGATTTTTCAGAATCATCATTCAGATAACCAGTAGAGCCCCATGAAGGGCATCGTATGACCATCTGTCGATGCAGGTCAGATTGACGACATTGATGTCAGCATCACTCTGGCAGACCCCATCATCATTCAAACCCTGATTGAGGAACGACTTTGGAACCATGAAGAACAGAGGCAAAATTCCGTCCATCCATTCTTTCTTCTCTACTACAAACGCTCTATCCACTTTAGAAATGTGCTTGTCCTATCGAATATAGGTTCCAGAGCAAATCTAGATAGTCGCCCCTGTTTCCGAATCTCCAACTGAATTGGACTTTCAACCCTTTCTGTTTCTTTGAGTAGTCAGGCCCCTCCAAGATTTCTTCGACCTGACGCTCAAGATCTATTGGTACCTCTATCTTCACGGGTCGTCTTCCCACAGGAATGACCTTTGTTGCTATCCCATTGGGAAACTCGAAGATTTCCCCTCCCCATAGTATCTTCCTACACCTATCAATCTTCATCATTCTCCAGTGATGGATAACAAGTTCTTCCTTGATACTCTCTGAGGGTTCCATTGAAACCACCTGACTATACTGTATAGGTTTTGCTTGTTAGCATTTTGTGGTCTTTCATCCAATCCCCGGCCCACATCTAGAATCATACCAAAGGAACGGCTCTAATTCATAGTTCAATGAAAGTTCCGCTCGACCCTCTCCCTTCATTCTTTTCAAGATGGAAGGCATTGCGCCATTCAGTATGCTATAATGCACAGGAAGCAAGCCTAAACAGGATGAAGGTGTCGGTCAAATCCTCATTCTCTTTCAGAACCAGAATTCTCATGGCTGTTATCGGCGCTATCATCGTCTTCATTTTTCCCTACGGATATCACGTGGATTTAGGACCTGGCCCAAGCGGATTCATGGCCATCTTATGGGAGCTTCCCGAATTTCAGGTCCTTCCTGAGTATCCTGGCATCATGCCTCTTACAGCTCTTGAATACTTCATATACTATCTATATCGACTCGTAGTGTTGTACGCAATTTGGAAATATTTCCTTGTGGAAATGGATTCAAAGAGGCTTGTGCGTCACGGAATAATATCAGAATTAATTCCAGTTCTCATTTCCGTTCCTGGAATGCTTATTCTTGATTCATCGGGACACAACTACATACCAATTATGGTTCCCATTCCCTTTCTCCTGCTCTATTGCCTTCTGCTGACAAGAATGAAATTGTAACTCTAGATTTTTCTGTCAATTCTGATTTGCACTTGCTCAGCGCATTCGCGGAATGAAGCGTCCTGTGGCCTTCATGTACTCCAAGTACTCATCTCCGAACTGATCAATAAGCAGCGTTTCCTCGATTTTGGTGATCCAGTGGAATGGTATCGACAAGAAGATGGCAAACATGATGAGCAATAGGTTCGGAAATGATTGAAACTGATAGAGAGAAGAGGATGAA
>JBHLND010000161.1:1691-6594 GCA_048937485.1 Promethearchaeota archaeon | reverse complement strand
ACACGGCTGACAAGAGATCAGCCGTGACCAATACTGAGCTCAGAGGCGACGGAAACGTCTCGTTGAGATTAAGGGCATAAGCTCGGTTGACAGGATCCCGAAAAGCAACGGATCCTGGGTGGAAACACTGGCCTAGCGAACCTTCACTGGCCAATTGTAAGTGGTGGAGATGACAAAAAACTTACCCCAGGGGTAACAGAGTTGTCGCGCGCAAGAGTTCATATCGACCGCGCGGCTTGCTTCCTCGATGTCGGCTCTTGGTATCCTGGCGTTGCATAAGGCGCCAAGGGTGCGGGTGCTCACCGATTAAAACCGAACGTGAGCTGGGTTTAGACCGTTGCGAGACAGGTTGGTTTCTATCTATTGGCGCTGTCGGATGTCTGATGGCAAGATGTAGCCGGTACGAGAGGAACGCTACGTCGCGGCCTATGGTGTACCCATTGTCTGAGAAGGCACCGTGGGGTAGCTAAGCCGTAACGGATAAACGCTGAATGCATCTAAGCGTGAAACCGGACCAAAAAATAGACATCCACTTACTAGACGACCCCTTCCGAAGGGGCGGCGGGATTGGTGACAGTAACGTCGAGTCTAGAAACGAGGGCTCTGCTAGAAGAGCAGGTTAATAGGGCAGGGGTGTAAGTACCAAGCTTCGGCGAGGTATTCAGCTCACTGCTACTAATGCCCGAGGCGTGCAGTCTAAAAACGTGGCTCGCACAGTACCTAGAGTTGTCAAGGGTCAAGAAGTTGTAATGGATGTGCCTCATCCTTTGTTGGTCAACCCAATTTTGATTCTGACTAGTTGTTGCTTTGATTTTGTCATTTCATCCATGTCAGACGAGTCCTAGTTGATGTCCTTCTTAGCAAAATGAAGTGATCGAATAAAAGCGACACTAGGAGAACTACTGCAACCATGATAGCAAAGAGTCCTAAGTCCAACTGCATAGAGGATTGGGGCTTCAATTCCCAGTAAGTGACTTCATGATATGCATATCCACAAATACAATATGCAAAAGAAACGAAAGTGATTGTGGAATCTAGGCCCCCAGAATCTATAGTGATATTGTAGCTTCCATTAGAGTCATGAATAATCCCGCTTACTAAATCTCCTGATACCATACTGTAGTTAATGATTACAGATCCTGATGAGTTAACAATAACAATTGATACTGGTGCACCTGTAATGTTGAAGTGTGAAAGCTCAAAGTAGTCGAAATCAATGGTCAGTGTTTGATTTGGCACACTCGAGTTGAGGTTCATTATAATAGTCCTATGCCAAAGGAATGCGGTCTCTCTGCATTCAATCCGTGTTGTCATAACCAGTTCTTGACTTTGGTATACTGAAAAAGAACCAAGCAAAATTAGAGATGCAGCAGCAACAATAGGAATCAAGACCCGTTTACTCTTCCCATTCCGCCCAATCGCCAAACTCCTTCTGAGTTCGTTTGTTGCAGACTATTCTACAACCTGACACTAGAATGACTCTCTATGCAGTTACCACTACTTACTCATTAGTCCACTTGTGTAGAAGTAAACACGTGAAACTGAGAATAGTTTCAGAGTTGTCAAGGGTCGAAGTTGCAACGGATATGCCTCATCCTTTGTAGGTCAACCTCTCCGACTCAATCTTCACTAAGACTGCTGATTCATTGCTCAGATTCTAGATTGGTTGTACGATGAGGCTTCTGAAGGTTCAAGAATCATAATGGCATAGGTAGGTGCGCAATGTACTCTATACGCCTCTATCATCGCAACTGCAGTTCCCAGATCTCTGCCATTAGATCATGGCCGAAGCTTCTGTGCGGTTTTTCTTCCACAAGCTCAAAACCATATTTCAAGTACAAATGACGCGCTGCATGCAGATTGCTCTGAGTCCACAGCTTGATTTTCCCATAGCCATTTCTTCTCGAAAAATCAATACACTCTTCAATTAGCTTCCTTCCAATGCCCATACCTCTGGCCTTAGGCTCAACCAATAGCAATCGCAACTGCGCCACCTGATCCCCTGCATCTACGATCATTACAGAACCAACCGTTTCACCATCCCGTTCTGCGATCCATATTCGTTCACGTTTCATGTCAGAATTCTCTATGAACTTCGCAAGAATCTCGGCGGTCAAAGCCTCGAAAGTTTCATTCCAGCCATACTCTTCTGTATAGATCACGCCGTGCCTGTGTATAATCCATCCAATGTCTCCTGCTCTATGTGGGCGAATTAGGAAAGATGAAGCAAGGTCCGAATTGGGCTCAAGTACACTCTCTATCGTACTCATTGCGTTCAAAAGACGATATTGATCTTCGCTAGACAAGCACTCTAGCATATTTCTGATTTCATCACTTGCACGCCCATCAAGCTCCAAGAACGCCTCCTTTCCCCTAGCAGTGAGTTTCAACATCCATTGCCGACTGTCTATATCCGACCTCTCCCTCTCAATCAGACCTTCGTTTTGAAAAGCGCTTAGAATGCGGCTCAGGTAGCTCGGATCCATTCCAAGGTTCTTGGCAATGTCACTTGAAGTAGTCTGGTTCTTCTGAGCCAATTCGAAAATCACACGTGCTTGAGATAGAGTGAATCTAGTTCTCAATAATCCCTTATTCAGGAGACCTATCCTTTTTGTATAGAATCGGTTGAACCTCCGAATATTATGAATGTGTTCTCTGATTTGGTCTTCAATCAACAAGTTAATCCCTCAGAACGAAGACTCAATCTATTTGACAGAGTCATACTTATACTTGATATTGTCAATCAATTCTGAAAAGTCTTCTCATCACAGCCAAGATAAGCTGAGAAACAGCAAACCGAGGATTGTGCCTAAAACTGATAATGACTCTTGTACGAAACCAGTCCCATTTACATTGACCCAAATATACGAATAGAAAATCATGGCTCGCGCAGTGCCTAGAGTTGTCAAGGGTCGAAGTTGCAACGGATATGCCTCATCCTTTCGTAATCATCTCTCCAACCAGCATTCAAATGGTATAAATTAAGGGCTTGACTATTGATTTTGCATACTTATGAGGAAGATGTGGTAAGGATGAATCGGAAAGCAATTTCTGTACTTCCAGTCATGATAATACTACTCATTGGATTTGGTGTAGGCTTGTATTATGCTGGTTTCTTTTCAAGTCCAATCAACGGAACTACACCCACAACAACGACAGGTACTACACCAACGTCCACAACAACAACTACTACCACAACGACGACATTACCTCCATCACTACTGGATATTATCACTACTCGTGGATCCATCATTGTGGGGACAAGTTCAGGCTGGCTTCCGTATGAGATGATAAATTCAACTACTAGTGAGCTTGAGGGCTTTGATATCGATCTCGTAGAAATGATTGCTGACTACCTCAACGTGACGGTAGACTGGATTGACATGGATTTTGATGCCTTAGTTGGTTCATGTCTAACAGGTACAATCGATATGATTGCCGCAGCTACTCCCCTGACACCAGAGCGTGCTGAAGTGCTTGCTCCGTCGATTCCCTACATATATGCCAATGGCTGCCTCGTAGCTAAGTCTGACTCTCTGCTTGTGATAGAAGATCTCACAGAACTAGAAGGTTATGATGTTGGTGTTCTCGTCAATACAGCTGGGGACTATGAGATATCCGATCTTATTGATAGTGGCTATTCTATCAATCTGCATCGCTACGTACAGGCAGGTGTGTTGTTTGCGGACCTAAATACTAGCCTTCTTGATGCAGTATATGTTGAACTACCAAGCTACACTATATATAATGAAACCTACAGTTTGAAGTTTCTGTTATGCATCGATTACCCTCCTACTGTTTTATACTGTCAACAGGAATCTACAGATCTACTAGAGGTCATTGACCTTGTGATTTCAGATGCTAGGAGCGATGGAAGATTAGAAGCGCTCATTGTAAAATGGTTCTCCTGAAGTTTATCATACCATGTTTCTAGCATACTCAGAAGTGCGGCTCGCGCAGTACCTAGAGTCATCAAGGATCAAAGAGTTGTAATGGTGTGCCTCATCCTTTGTTGGTCAACCATTCTCTTCTTACAAAATCAAAGGTTTATTTCGATAAATGCACATATACTTGATTGAAAGGCCGTGACAAATACGCAATCGGACTCAGAGGATGGAACTGGAACCTCATTTCGTCGTAGATTAGGTAAGATGCTCTTCGTAGCTGGGATTTTCCTTATTGCATTGACAATCACATTAGGAATACTGGCTTCGTTGGTTGTAGCTTACAGTGGCTCCACGAACATGATGGATGGCTTTTCTGATCTTGCAGTCCTCAGTTTTGGAATTGGCCTTATGTTAGTCATAGTAGGTCTTGTAACTATGTTGCTGCCTGAGGGGCCTTCTGAAAAATGGGTTTGGAGCATAAAAACTGGACCCTACATAAGATGACCAAATCATGTGATGTTCATGTAATGCCTAGAGTAGTCAAGGGTTGAATGTTGTAATGGTGTGCCTCATCCTTTGTTGGTCAACCATTCTTTTTGCAAAGTTAAAGATTTATTTCAGTAAACACTCACATTATTAAAAGAGAAACAGTGCCAGTGTCAAACAGACGGCACATAATTGAGGGAATGATATGAAGAAGAACAGACGAATCTGTATAATATTGGGGGCAATCTCCATTCTGTTGCTATTGACTGTCGCATCAGTGCCAGTTAGTGCTGTGATTGATTGGAGTGATGACTTCAATGATGGGAATTACGATGGCTGGGCCGTCACGCAGGGTTCCTTTTCCGTCACAGGGCCGCCAAACTGCAGTCTGACAGGTCTTACAAGTCTCAATGAAATCCAACATCCAAGTTCTCGGTCCAATGGAACTTGGTTCTTTGACCTATGTGAGAACTCAACCCACGAGAACGGGCTGGAAGTCCTCTTCACTGCCACTGGAAATGACCAGACTG
>JBHLND010000161.1:0-1681 GCA_048937485.1 Promethearchaeota archaeon | reverse complement strand
GTATTCCATTCATGTTCGCTATACTGAATATGACCATGATATCAGGCTGTACAGATGGAACTATAGCTCTCTGGTTGAAGCAAGCATGAAGTTCCCGCTCGTGAGTTATGATACTCCAGTGTCATATTCCGGGTGGTTCAGATACAACATCACGAGGACCACTGCTGGTGACATCTATGTCACGAGAAATGGTGAGTTGATATTAACAAGCATATTCTCTGTCCATGAGTGGCAATTTACCTCTCCCAACGATGAGTCTGACAAGGTCGTCTTCAGGTGCGAGGCTGGTGATGCGATGGATAGTTTCTACGTCGGAATTGACATGGAAATGCCAGTTTCTACCACCTGCACCAGTGCAACCACAACCACTACAGCCACGACCACTACTACAACGAGCACTACTGCAACATCTACAACAACCACGGAAACCGATACCACCAACAGAACCCCTCTAGATTACATGATCCTCTTACCGATAGTAGGAATTGGCATAGTGGTCATCGCTGCAGTGGTCTACAACATTAGGAAGTAGCCTCTGCAGCATGATTGCTTCCTTTCTGGCCGTGAAGTGCGATGTTGGGAGGAGGATTAACATTGACAGACAGAAGGGAGAATCTCAGGTTCGAAGAGAGCCACGCAAGCCATTCTAGATTGATTGTGAATAGTTTCTACTTTCGAGCTGCCCGATTCTCAGCAAACGTGCAGTGATTGAGTTGCGGCCATATCCATGAACATATCCGCCCGCTCTGAGTAGATGGAGGGCCTCTATGTAACGAGGATAGCGCCTTACCATGTCCTTATCATGGGCATCAAATCTCTCGTTTGAACGGTGAGAAAAATATGCGATAAGGATCACAAAGTATGCCATTGAAGGGATTATGCCATATAGGATGAATTCTATGAAGACATTACCAAAAAAGCCCCGGGACAAAGAATGCACCAAAGAGAATATGAGCCAGGCAGCGCCCGGAAGCATCAAACTGCAGTCCTTCTTCATGTTCCAATGTAGAATATCGTAGTGCTCCATTTCATGAATCGCATGAAGTACGATGAGTTCTGGTTCCTTCAGAATTCCTCGAATCTTTGATTCAACAATTCCATCTACATTGACTGATGAATACTCCTCGCCACGGAAAATAAAGAGTGTCTTCGGCTCGCTTTCGTGCCTAAATTCTGCTACCATGTACTTGGAATACTTCTCTTCGAGCCTGAGAAGTAGTTCTACTTCATCTGTGAATTCTGTTTGTTGGAATTCGCCAATTGGGCGATTTTCGAACAACAGTGCCGCCTCGATGGAATCAGTCCCCCCAAAGACTCTCTCCTTGATATCTCTGGGTGTTTCGCCATATATCTCCTCAACTTCAGCATCAATATTCATGACCCAGTCTCGCCATGCAATGATAAATGCAATCAACAAACCAGCAAAGGGGGCTAAGAGCTGGACTCTAAAGTCCTGTGCGATGGGCAAATCGGGTAGGAATTGGTGCAGATAGATAAACGAGCCGCTCATAATGCCCAAGATGAAGATTGAAGTTGATTTTGCAGCTTGTATCAAAGGATTTCTCCTCTTCATTAGAATTAGTTTCTCTGCTAGAATAGCTTCACATTCCCTCGGCATCTGCTGCATATCATAGGCTGCAGAATCTGAAACAAGAATCGCATTGAAGAGTAGCGTAGCATT